>NZ_JAMBJZ010000089.1:0-8339 GCF_025291155.1 Apibacter sp. | reverse complement strand
GTTCATTAAAATCCAATATCGAATCGAAAGAGAGTAAAGTTGTGTTTGATGGTGGTAATTCAAGCAATTTTAATAACTTAAAAAAAAAGTTAGGATTTAATCTTTCTAAAGATCAGAAAATAAATTCATTTACTAATGGTAAAGAAGTAATCGATTTTGTAAGTAAAAATACTTCACATATTGGGGTTATAGGATTTGATGAGCTTAGTGAAGAAAATAATAATGAAGTTAAAAAGTTTCTATCAAAAGTAAAAATTTTACCAATAAAGATTAAGGATACTAGAATATACCCGACAGTTCCCAATTTAAGAAAGGGTATATATCCGTTTACAAAAAGAATATTTCTATTAAATGCAGAAAACAGTTTTAAGGTTGGTAGTAGTTTTGCAAGATTCTGTGGATCTCAAAGGGGACAACTTATTGTCACTAGGGCTGGGCTACAACCTTACTATTTATATGAGAGAAGAGTAGAATTACATTGATTAATTATGCTTAAGAGATTAATAAAATAAATTTGCTAAATTTTTTATATTCTTAAAATGATACTAACTAAACATAAGTAAATTTAATAAAATTAAGTACAATAAAAAAATAAGATATAGAATGAATTACACGAAAAAAGAAATGGGTGCCACATTTGTAATTTCTGCTATGATGTTATCAGGATTTATGAATGCACAAAGTATTCAAGAAGGTATAAAGTATTTAGGAAGCGACCAATTCAGCAAAGCAAAAAATACTTTTGAAAGTTTAGTAGCTCAATCTCCCTCTGCTGATAATTATTATTACTTAGGGTCTTATTATTTATCTATATCAAAGCCAAATATTGAGCTTGCTTCTAAAAATTTCAATAAGGGACTTGCCTTAGATTCTAAATCAAATTTAAATAGTATTGGGTTGGCAACCATAAAATTGTATCAAGGAAATAAAGCAGAAGCGAATACTGAGTTCGAAAATATAGCTAAAGGATCAAAATATAAAAATGCAGAAATTCTGTTTCAGATAGCAAAAGCTTATCAATTATTTAATAATAAGCCGGAAAGCTCTGATTATGATAAAAGTATAGAATATCTTCAAAGACTGTTAGATTTAGTGAAAAGCAAAGATAAGGCTGAATATTATATTCTTTTGGGTAATGCCTATTTAGAAAAAAAAGATCCGGGTAAAGCATTGTCAAATTATAGCAAAGCTTTAGAAATTTCAGAGGATAAATCCCTACCATATTCATTAATAGGTAATATATGGGGAAGAACTAATGGACAAGTAAAATTAGCTACTGAAAATTTTGATAAGGCATTGGCTGCCAATCCCAATAACCCTTTAATATATAAATATTTATCGGAATTTAATTTTAGAACCGGTAATTATAATGATGCTTCAAATAATTTACAAAAGTACATTTCTTTGACTGAGAATAATGATTCTTACACCCAATTCGAATTAGCCAAGATTTCTTATTATGTTAAAGATTATAGCAAATCTCTATCAATTTTGAATGCTAATTGGAATGATATTTCGGATCCATTAAAATATAAGTTAAAAGCTTTGGTATTAATTGAGAATTCAGAATTTTCTGAAGCATATAATGATATGAATCAATATCTTAAATCTACACCACAATCGAAAAGAGAAGGGTCGGATTATGGTATTTTGGGAAAAATTCAATCTTCTCTATTATCTTCAGCAACCGGTCAAGAAAAAGAAAAATTAGAGAAAGAGGCTGTATTCAATTTGACTAAAGCTTTAGAAGGAGGAGACAGAACTTATGATTATCAAGCCATTCTGTTGACCTTACGTCCTGGTGCATCTACTCAAACTGCAATTACCAATTCCAAAATAGAAGCTTTAAAAAAATTGGTAGCTGCTAATGCTAATGATACTACATCGTGGTATAATTTAGCTTTAGAACAATATGAGGCTAAAGATTATTTAGGTTCTATTGAATCATGGGATAAGTTAATATCTTTAATTCCATCATGGGAAGTTGCATATGCAGGAAAAGGAATGGCTTTATATGCGTATGACTCTGATGATAAAAGCGGTCTTGCGGCACAATCATTTCAAAAATATATAGATATGGTTGAACCTAAAAAAGAATATTCAGATAATGAAAAAGCCTATTTGACTATAGCTTATACATTCTTTTCCTATAAAGAATATCAAGCAGGCAATAAAGAAAAAGCAGAAAATTATTTGAATAAAACTTTGTCAATAGATCCTCAAAATAAAGATGCTTTAAATCTTCAAAAATTATTACAATAGTTTATAAAAATTATAAATTTGATAAGCTATTTCATTATTAATGAAATAGCTTTTTATTTAAGTTATAAAATACGTAATGCTTAAAAAAAATAAATTAATAATCGTTATAAATAAAAAATAAAATTCTAACTTCTATAGGAAATTAGAATTAAAAAATAGTTTGAATAAAAATATATTTTATTTATATTTTAGTTATTTTCTCAAAATTGTCTTTAGGTAAATTCCAAGAACAAGATGTAGCCTTTTCATTTAAAATGCCTATCATTTTATTTTCAATATCAAAAATTCTTACGCCTTTTAAAGAGGTTTGTGAAGTATGATATATATGTAAGCTAACCGAAATTTCCGGAGAATTATTTACAACTGAATGTATGCCTCCCAAATCTTCTGGAAAAATTGCACCCTCTGAAGCTACGCCTTCTCCTTCATATTTTATAAAATTATTTTCTTCAACATAGCTTATTTCTGTAAGATTTCCTTTCAATACTTTTATTAAGCCATCATAGTTTAAATGATCATGAATAGCTGTTTTATTATTAATTCCCCATAGCATCAATATAGCACAGCAATTATCGGAATATATAGGTATTCTTACATAACTTTCTTCAGGAACATTAATTTCACTAATATTAAAAGCAGCGTCATAATCTTTAAAATCATATTTAAATAATTCTGATGCAACCTGTTTATAATCAGATTTGTTTAATTTTAAATTATCAATGCTTGTTAATAATTTCTCGCTTTTATTTTTAGATATTGTTTCCATAAATATTTTTTTGTTTTTTGATCAAAGATAAGAAATTAGAATGTATATTCATTTAATTCCTATAGATTTAGTAGATATTAAAAGTATTTTACCTTAAATTGTTGGGATATGATATTTTAAAAGTTTTCATTATGCGAATTTGTTGATTTATAATAGAGTAAAGACTATCATGAATGATAGTCTTACGTATTTTTATAATTAAAATTTTATTGGATTAGTTCAACAATCTTATTATCATTATTTACAATAACTTTAATTATTGAATGCTTGGAAAGAGATTTCATAGATTTGTCCCATTTTTTTCCGCTTAATCCAGATTGAGATTTTAATTCACTTAAATCCATTTGCGAATCATTATTCTGCAATAAATTAATAATAACCTTTTCTTCCTCGGTATGCTCAATAGATGACGATTTTTTTTCTGGCTTCATTTGTGGAAAGAATAATACTTCTTGTATAGAAGGATTATTAGTAAGGAACATTATTAATCGATCCATTCCTATTCCTAATCCAGCCGTAGGAGGCATTCCAAATTCTAGTGCGCGTAAAAAATCTTGGTCAATAAACATCGCTTCATCATCTCCCTTTTCTGAAAGTTTTAATTGTTCTTCAAAACGTTCTCGTTGGTCTAACGGATCATTTAATTCAGAGTAGGAATTTGCAATTTCCTTTCCACAAACCATTAGCTCAAAGCGTTCCGTTAAGTCAGGATTATCACGATGCTGTTTGGTTAAGGGCGACATTTCTTTAGGATAATCTATTATAAAGGTGGGTTGTATAAAATTACCTTCACATTTTTCACCAAAAATTTCATCAATAATTTTACCTTTTCCCATGGTTTCATCTACCTCAATACCCATATTTTTAGCTGCCTCTCTTAATTCGTCTTCAGATTTGCCGGTTATATCGAATCCGGTGTATTTTTTTATGGCATTTGTCATGGTAATTCTTGCATAAGGAGCTTTGAAATCTATTTCGTAATCTCCGAATTTAGTATTTGTTGTACCATTAACGGAAATAGCACAATATTCTAATAATTGTTCGGTAAACTCCATCATCCAATTATAATCCTTATAAGCAACATAAATTTCCATTGCAGTAAATTCAGGATTATGAGTTCTGTCCATCCCTTCATTTCTGAAATTTTTAGAAAATTCATAAACCCCGTCAAATCCAGCAACGATTAATCTTTTTAAGTATAATTCGTTTGCAATTCTTAAATATAAAGGAATATTTAGTGCATTATGATGCGTTATAAAAGGTCTTGCCGCAGCTCCTCCGGGTATAGATTGAAGAATTGGAGTTTCTACTTCAAAGTATCCCTTTTGGTTAAAAAAGGTTCTCATTGCATTAAAAAGACGAGTCCTTTTAATGAAGATTTCTTTAATATGTGGATTTACAACAAGATCTACATATCTCATCCTATATCTTAGTTCTGGGTCATTGAAAGCATCATGTACTTTTCCTTCTTCATCAATTTTAGGAAGAGGTAATGGGCGCAATACTTTCGAAAGTAGTGTAAAATCCTTAACCATTACGGTTTTTTCTCCCATTTTTGTCAAGAATAACTCTCCTTCAATTCCAATAAAATCTCCTAAATCAAGTAATTTTTTATAAAAATCGTTATATTTAAATTTATCATCGTCAGGGCAAATAATATCTCTATTAAAATAAAGCTGAATTCTCCCTGTAGTATCTTGTAATTCGGAAAAACCGGCTTTACCTTGAATACGATTAGACATTAACCTTCCGGCAATTACAACTTTCTCTCCTTCCTTAAATTTGTTTTTAATCTCTTGAGTAGTATGTGTTACCTTATATTCGGCTGCAGGATAAGGATTTATCCCGGCATCTTTAAGCTTTTGTAATTTTTCTCTTCGAATTAGTTCTTGTTCTGAAAGTTGCATAATAACAATTTTATCGTGCAAATTTAATAATAATCTGTAAGTACTTTAAAGTATTTATTGCAATAATTTTATAATTTATTATAATTAAAATATTCTTAATAAAAAAAGACAAACAATTTTATGTTTGTCTTTTTTTATTTAATGAAATGTATATTGAATTATCTTGTTAATTTTATTTCATTTATTAGAATATCTGAAATTGGATCTGATATTCCATTTGCTACATAACCATTGGCATCCTTGATAGTTATGTTTTTTAGGTAACTTGTTTTAGCAGTATTGAATAAACCAATTTTTCTAAAAGGAATGCACATTGGAAATTTAAAACTATTCGCAGTAATGTCTTTTGGGTAAATTTTTATTTTTTTATTTAATTCAAGTATCGCACCATTGTCTGCGTATACATCATAAGTCATTTCTAAATTTTCTGAAATTAATTTTCCAGATATAGGATACTTATAATTTAAAAATACATCATATCCATAGGATGTTAATCCGTTGCATGGTAGTATTGAAGCATTTCCAGGTATAAAATTTGAAAAATTTATAGTCCTTTCAAATTCTCCAATTTCCCATAGATCAATAGATTTTTTGAAAATATCTGTAGAATAAACCGGAATTCCTAAGCTTCCGAATGAAAATAATGCAGAGGAATGAAAATGTCCTTTTGAATATGATTTTGGAGATTGAGAAATATTAACGTCGCCAATATTATAAGTATTAACACCTAAAATGATTTTTCCATTTATATCTATGAGATTTGAATCAAATACTTTAATATTAGGTATAATTGAAATTTCCATATTAGTAGTAGCCTCTCCTATCAGGTCACTATCTATTTCATTAACGTGATTAACCGAATTATCATAAATAAAAGTATTTTTTTCATTAGGGTCACTACAATATTTAAAACCTATTTTAAGGGATCGGTTAAAGTTATAACTGAGGTATGATTTATTTTGAATATTAGCCTCTAACTCTGTAGGAAAGTTGATTTGGTTTATGCTAATTCTTACCGGTATATCCCCTAAAAAACTACCGGTAGGTATATTGATGCCAACTTCAATTTTTTTTATTTGATCTAAAATTACATTAGGCATTTGCTCAACAAAATCATGTTTTAATTTTTTATTTATAGCTTTTTCAAATTTTATATGAGGATTAATTGATAAGTTTGTTTGATAAATCATTTCAACTTTATTAGGAAATTTCTGTGTATTAGTAAAACCTAATTTAATTGATAAGGCTGAGGTATATAAAGTATTAGGATTGAAAGATATTCCATCAAATTTAAATTCTTTGTCAAAAATGATAGGTTTAAAAATATAATCTCTATCAAAAGAATTGGTAACTGCTTTTAAAGAATTATTATTTACAGTAGGTTCGGTAGAGGATAATGAAATTTTAAGAGATCCATTTTTAAAAATATCACCTATGCTCGCATCTGTTGTTTGTAAATTATAAGTAGAGTTACTTTGATCTACTGAAGTAATATTTTTAATATAGGTATTTTCATCAGTAATCAAATAGATAGTATTCCCGGATATAAGTTCTTTAGTTAAATCTTCGGATAAAACCTCTAATCTGAATATACCCTTTGACATTTCAGCTTGAGAACTAAGGATTTTACTATTTTTAGAATTTAATATGACTAAATTAGGATTTACCTCCACATTGTCAAATGTGTAATCAACTCCGTCTATTTTTCCTGACTTGTTTATTATATTTTTACTTAAAGAAGGAACTGATGATGAACGGTCATAAAGATCTTCATTATTATTACATGAATAAAGTGCTAAAATTGTACAAATTGTTAAAATAATTTTTTTCATTATAATTATTATTTAGAATTAGTAAAATATTTCAAATCAGGTATTTATATTTTAAATATAAATAAATAAAATATATTATAAAGATAAGTTTATTTTTTTATTTAAAGTATAAAAAAAATATTTATTTATGTAATTATTATTTTTATATATAAACAATTATTATAATGTAGTATATATTTTTTATTATTTAAGGCGATAATTTGTTTAAAATTTTGAATAATTATATGTGAGGATTGAATGATCTTATTGTATAATTTAAGAAAGTGCAAAATGCATATCTAAACAATATGTGAAAAATTAAAATTTTCAATTGTTTAAAAACAATAATATAATTTTATGTAAAAATGATACTTAGTGATAAAGCTAACTATAATTTTATCGGGAAGATGTTTCTTGTATGTTAAAAATATAATTAAGTAAAATAAGGGGTGTCTTAAAAAAATAATAAAAATAATATTTATACCCATTAAATTATATATGTTTATTTTATTTATAAATAAAAAATTATAATTTTGCCCTATAAATATATAGGTATGCGTAACAAATTTTTAATTTTAATTTTAATTGTTGTAGGTGTTATAAGCCTCTTTTCAAATTATTGGTTTGCAGATGGAACAGCTAAAGCGGTAGCAGATGGCGTAAATTTCAATGCGGCAGATGTATCCTGGATGCTGGTAGCCTCAGTGTTAGTATTTTTGATGACACCGGGAGTTGGTTTTTTTTATGGGGGAATGGTTAATAATAAAAACATTATTAGTACTATTTTTCAAAGCTTTATAGCCATGGTTACCATAACTGTTTTATGGTTTATGTTTGGATTCGGATTAGCTTTTGGACCCGATATAGGAGGAGTAATAGGAGATCCTATACCTCATATGTTTATGCAAGGAATTGGCACAACATCTTCATGGGTAGGTGCACCTACAATTCCCATTCTTTTATTTGCCTTATTTCAATTAAAATTTGCTATAATAACACCTGCATTAATTTCCGGAGGAGTGGCTGAGCGAATAAATTTCTGGGGATATTTACTATTCATTGTAATGTTTTCAATTTTTATTTATTCACCTTTAGCACATGCTACTTGGCATCCAGAAGGAATTTTAGCAAAGGCTGGAATTTTGGATTTTGCCGGAGGTACGGTAGTACACATGAGTTCGGGGTGGGCAGCTCTAGCCGGGGCGATTTTTTTAAAAAAAAGAAGAGATACAACACTTACTGCAGCGCAAGTTCCTTATGTAATTTTAGGCGCAAGCTTACTTTGGATTGGATGGTTTGGATTTAATGCGGGATCTTCGTTTGCAGCCAATGAGTTAGGTGTATTAGCTTTTGCAAATACAACTGCTGCTTCTGCATTAAGTGCCTTAACTTGGGGATTTTTGGAAAAAATTAATGGTAAAAAATTATCCTCTGTAGGAGTATGTGTTGGAGCTGTAGTTGGTTTAGTAGCCATTACTCCCGGAGCCGGATTTGTATCCTTAGGTCATTCCTTTTTTATAGGCTTAATAGCTAGCGTGATAAGTTTTTACATGGTTAAATTTTTTCATAATAATGATGTAGATGATACGATGG
>NZ_JAMBJZ010000088.1:0-8451 GCF_025291155.1 Apibacter sp. | reverse complement strand
CGTTGGCTATGATAGTTATACCACTATTTGGCTGTGTGCAGCGAAATATCTTGCCGAAACACGTCACTTTGATAGCACATTGCATGTCATTTTCCAATCAGTTGAAGAGTTGTTATAGGTTGAAAAGTGACCGGTTGATGATGGTTTATTTAAGCAATTTCCGTATGATATCATTTTCGGTATACACAATATTCCAGGTTTTAAAGAAGATCATTTCTATTTCAAAGCCGACGTACTTATGGCTTCATCCGATACTATCATGCAGAATGAGATAATTACAAAAAGTAAAATAAATTCTGCTTTTATATTTAAAACGCCTAGTCCTTCAAAGATTAAGAAAACGAAACCGCAAAGGTAAAAAGCTAGGATAGGGAAGTCCCTGCCAAAGCAGAGAGGCAGAAGCATTTAAACATAGTGCTGGTGGAAAAAAACTTTTGATACTATAGCCGAAGATGGCTATAGAGGGGGCTTAACCTTATAGAAGCAGGTGCAAGACCAATCGAGGAAGCTTTTTAAACACCTGAAAATATTGAAGCTGTAAGAGAGTATTTATCGAAAAACCAAATCTTTAAAAAGGGAGAGTTATGTAAAAATAATAAAACAATGATTGATCGATTGGAGGCTATACAAAGAAGGGAACTAGGATCAACAGTTACACATAAGGCTTCCCTTACCCATGAATTTAAAATAGACGAAAATAAAAAAGTATATTTTTTATATGATGGAAATGTTATGATTATAGGTGAAAATCTAAATAACCGTAAAATAATTTTAAGGGATGGAGAATAAAATAACTAATAATTTTAATAATAAAAAAGATGAGTGAAAAACTCAATTCGAGCAAATTAAATTATTTTATAATAGTTATTTTGAGATATAATATCATTACAAACTTATGAAAATTTTGATCAGCTATTAAAATATTTACAAAAACAATATAGTGTAGAAATACAGAAATAATAAAATGATGCCGAGATGAGAATAAGTTATTTAAACATAAATAATAAAGCATCTAAGCTTTATAATGATTCATATGGAAATACATTAAGTTGCTCAATAAATAAATGAAAAAAATAGAAAAAAGAAAGAGGTTTCTACCTGAAATATAGTAAGATAAGTTAATAAAATTAAAAATAATAATAAATAATATAAAAATATTTATTGATCTTTATTGCTTTTTCATAAATTTTAAACAATACAAATTACTTTTCCATACTTTTAATATAATGTATCCTTTAGCTATTAAAGTTTGAAAGTAATAATTTTCAAAAAATCATAAAAAAATAAGCATTAGTAGTTAGTTAACAAAATTTGAAAACAATTCACAGTTGCTCAGGCAATGTGCTTAATTTTATATAGCAAGCTATACATTATACAACTTATATATAAGCATATTATTGTGTAAATTAATAAGAAATTATAACTGTATTTCCTACAAGTTGCGCATTATATTCTTTAGCACTTCTGTCAGTTACCTCTAAAGGCTGATTGGTAGTTAGTATCCATTTGGCGCCGTCTTCCGGACAAAACAAATAAATATCATTTTTCACTTCCAATGTTGTATTAGCACCGGGGCAAATATGCGGAGGATTTCTATCGTAAGCTTTAAACTGATTAGGACTGATTCTAACCAAGATAAGTCCGTTGGTTCCTGTTAATGGACCACCTTCAATATAGGCATAGCCTCCAATACTTGCTAAATTTCTAAATTGAGGTAAATTGAGATCGGCAGAGAAACTTATAGAAGAATTAGGAAAACAACTAATTGTTTTGTTTCCATTTTCGCATTGTATAAAGATGAATAGGTGTGAAATTAATAATATATAAAGAAATAATTTTTTAATCATAATAAATTTGCTAACTTTGCATATAGATAATCCGACTGAAAAGCATCGGGTTATTTTTTTTATATTTAATAATTACAACAATTACAACGCAAAATTACAAAAAATAGTATCATGAATTATGTAACGAAAGAAGGTTTAGATAAATTACGCAAAGAGCTCGATCAGTTAGAGCAAGTAGAGAGACCTAAAATAACTCAGCAAATTGCTGAAGCTAGGGATAAGGGAGATTTATCGGAAAATGCAGAATACGACGCGGCTAAAGAAGCACAAGGTTTGCTGGAAATGCGTATTGCAAAGCTTAAAGATGTTATTTCTAACTCTAAAATTATAGATCAATCACAGGTAGATACCTCTAAGGTAGCCATATTATGCACCGTAAGAATTAAAAATGTAGCCAATAGTCAAGAGATGAAGTATACCTTGGTTCCAGATACGGAAACCGATTTAAAAGCGGGTAAAATTTCTGTAAATACTCCGATTGCTAAAGGTCTTTTAGGAAAAGAAGTAGGAGAGCTTGCCGAAATAAATTTACCTAACGGTAACCGTATTAACTTTGAAATTCTTGAAATTTCTTTGGATTAATATTTAAAATTACAACCTATGTCAAGTATATTTTCAAAAATAGTAGCGGGAGAAATACCCTGTTATAAGATCTCTGAAACCGAAACACATCTTGCTTTTTTAGATGCTTTTCCTGTGGCAAAAGGACATGTATTGGTTATTCCTAAAAAAGAAACCGATAAGCTGTTTGATTTGCCAAAAGAAGAATATGATGAATTAATGGATTTTACCTATACCATTGCTCAGGCAGTAGGAAAAGCTATTCCGTGCTTACGGGTTGGCATGTCAGTACAAGGATTGGAAGTACCTCATGTACATGTGCATTTAATTCCATTAAATTCCGTAGGGGATATGAATTTTGGAAATAAGCTGACACTTAGCCCGGAAGAATTTATAGAAATAGCTGACAAAATAAAGTCTTATCTTTAGCTGTAGTGGTTTGGTATAATTTTAGTGAGAAAAAATAATAAAAAAATAGAAGTAAAAAGATAATAAATATGGATTTAGGAAAAGAGTTCCATAAGTATGCGGTAAAACATAAGGGAATTAATAGTTTGTTTGTTGATCAGTATGTAAATTCCATGACTCCTTATATAACAGAAGAACGAAAACTAAACGTTGCCCAAATGGATGTGTTCTCAAGATTAATGATGGACAGAATAATATTTTTGGGAACGGGAATTGATGATCAGATCGCTAATATAGTCACAGCACAGCTGCTATTCTTAGAAAGTACAGATGCTTCCAAAGATATTCAAATATATATAAATTCTCCTGGTGGAGGAGTCTATGCAGGGTTAGGCATTTACGACACCATGCAAATAATAAAACCGGACGTAGCAACGATCTGTACTGGTATAGCAGCCTCTATGGGAGCTGTTTTATTAACCGCAGGAGCGGCAGGAAAGAGATCAGCATTAAAACATTCTCGAATTATGATTCACCAACCTTTAGGTGGAGCGCAAGGACAAGCGTCCGATATGGAAATTACCTTAAAGGAAATTTTAAAATTGAAAAAAGAACTCTATGAGATATTAGCAGAACATTCAGGACAAACTTTCGAAAAAATTGAAAAAGATTCCGATCGAGATTATTGGATGATTGCTTCTGAAGCTAAAAAATATGGTCTTATCGATGAAGTTCTTGAAAAACGGTAAAGTTTTTTGTTTTGTTAAGCGCCATAAACATATAATATAATATTTATACATATACTTTCGTTTGTTCGATATCTACAAACGAAAGTTTTTATTTTTAATTAACGTTCAATGAGTAATAAATTCCTTTTTTTATTTGCATTTTTATTTAGTTTATTTTTGAATGCACAGGTTAAAATTACCGGAGTAATTATCGATCAAGAGATACAACGCCCGATAAAAGGGGCTAAAGTATTTTTTCTTAAGGCTCCAGAAATCTCAACACTAACTAATGATACAGGATATTTTTTATTAGAGTCTCCCCAAAATTTTGATTCATTAGTTATTCAGGTCGAAACGTATAAGAAAAAAATTGTTCCAATAAGTAGCGATCAAAATTTAAATTTGATTATAAAATTTTCTGACGAAGATAAAATAGATTCGTCTATAATTACCCCGGATACAATCCGTACTGCCCCACAAATAAATCCGCAAACAAATAATAATCCAGAAGAAGATCAAAAAGTAAATTACGTTAGAGTAACTGGACAGCTTTTAGATGAAAAAACTGGACAGCCTATTCCTGATGCCGATATTTTTTTGAATAATACACAAGTATATTCATCTACTGACAGTAATGGTAATTTTGAATTAGAATCAAATAAATATATTGACAGTTTAGAAATAATCACAGATAAATATCCCATTAAATACATTCCCTTACAAAGAGGAGATAATTTAGGATTGATTGTAAATTTAACATCATTGGATAAAGGAACAGTAAGTAAAGAGAAACAAATAGATGAAGTGGTCGTTACTGGTTTTCCTAAAAAGCGTTTACCGAAAAAAGAAAATCCAGCCTATCGCATTTTGCGTGAGCTATGGAAAAGAAGAAGATCTAACGGACTTACCAATTTTAAGAATTATCAATATAAAGAATACGAAAAAATTGAATTCGATTTAAATAACGTCGATAGCGCTTTTATCAGCAAGAAAATCTTTAAAAAATTAAACATTTCTTCAAAAGACATAGATACTTTAGATATTTCAGGTAAAACCTATATTCCTCTGTTTCTTAACGAATCTCTTTCTGATATAGTAGGACAAAATACTCCGTCAAAACGAGAAAAAACTTTTCTTAGGGGAAATAAAGCATCGGGAATACCGAATAACGATATTGTAGCCAATACGGTTAAAAATTTGTATAAGGATGTTAACATTTATGATAACGTTTTAAATTTCTTTAACAAAGGTTTTACCAGCCCCGTATCAACGATAGGGTTCTCTGTCTATGATTATTTATTATCCGATACTGTTTCCATAGATGGTGTAGACTGCTACTATATAAAATACAGGCCTCGAAGACACAATGAGTTAACCTTTAAAGGTGACTTATATATCACAAAGGATACATATGCAGTAAAACAAGTTACATTGCAATCTACCTCAGGTATAAACGTAAACTTTGTGAAAGATATTTATATGGAATTAGATTACGACAATGTCAACGATTCAATCTTTATTCCTTTACGTAATTACACGGTATTGGACATGTCTCTAATTACTAAAAAAGAAGAAGGTAAAGGAATGTTTGCGAAAAGAACGCTTACATATAATGACTACAAATTCGATGAACCGCAAAATATCGTTGAAAAGCTTTTGGATCAGCAGTGGGAACCTATTTCCGAAGGAGCTTACAATAGAAAAGACGATTTTTGGGCTAATAATCGTCCCGACCGTTTAAATGAAGATGATAAAAAGGCCTATGCAATGGTTGAAAAGGTTTCTAGAACACGATTATTCCGAAATATTGTCGATGCAGTACAAATCCTTTCTTCAGGTTATGTGAATATAGGCAATGCCATCGATATAGGTAACCTTTATCAAACATTAGGATATAATGATGTGGAAGGAACTAGAATACGATTGGGGGCTAGAACCTTTTTCTCACCTAATGACATGTGGAGGGTAGAAGGATATACTGCATACGGTTTTAAAGACGATCAATTTAAATATGGATTTGAAGGTCGATTAATGTTAAATAAATTTAATCGATTGACTATGGGAGTAGGTACGAAAAGGGATATTACCCAATTGGGAACTTCCCTTACTGAAAATGAAGGTATTATGACTCGTTCATTCGCTTCTTCATCTATTATTTCCAGAGGAAGTAACAAATATTTAAGTTCCGTAAATCAAACCAATGCTTTTTTATCCATTGAACCTTGGAAAAATGTGCAATTAAGATTGGATGGAACTTATCAATATATAAAATCAGGTAATCCTTATAAATTTGATATCGGATATTACGATAAGCAAGGTAATATTAAAAAGGATTTATACGATTCTCATCTTACTTTCAGCATACAGGCAAGACCTGGAGCAAAATATTCTCGTTTTGGGTTGGATAGGTATGAACATACTACCTTATCTCCGACACTTATTTTAAAATATATTAAAGGATTAAAAGGTGTATTGGACGGAGATTTTGACTATGATAAAATTCAATTTCTGTACAACCATCCTATACTTTGGGGACCGATTGGTAAAACCGACGTTACTTTTGAATTCGGAAAATCATTTAATAAACTTCCTTTATCTTTATTAAGTGTCATTCCGGGAAATCAATCCTATGGAATTGTAAATAATACATTTTCTCTACTAGACTATTATGATTTTGTAACGGATGTTTATTCAGCTTTACATGTTGAGCATCATTTTAACGGAAGAATATTTTCTTATATACCTTTGTTGAAAAAGTTACAACTTAGAGAGGTTTTGATTTTTAGAGGAGCTTGGGGAGATATATCAGATGGATCTAAAAATATGAATGCTTCAAATATATACTATATAGCTCCGAGTAAAGATATTTACTATGAATATGGATTTGGAATCGAAAATATAGGTTTGGGTAATTTAAGAATTTTCAGGGTCGATTTTAACTGGAGAGGTAATTATCTAAATATGCGGGACGTAAATAAGTTTGGAGTTAAATTTGGAATGCAATTTGAATTCTAAGCAAAAAAGTATAAGAAATAAAAAGGAGTAATATTTATTACTCCTTTTTTAATTTATAGGTATATCATTTGTCTCAAGATTCATCTAAAACATTTGTGTTCACCAATTCTTTGATATTAATATAAGTTTTCTTCATAAGCATAGGAATCTTTTTCATGGTAAACCACTGCGCTTTTTCAATTCCTTCACTTTTTTGCGGCTTAGGCTTTTCTTTGCCTTTGTATTCCATATTAAACCATTTTACTATTTTCAGATAATATTTTTTTTCTGAAATGTAAACATGGTAGGTAGTTGTAATATATTTTTTAAGTTTCACGTTTGATAGTGAACATTCTTCCTCTACTTCACGAACGGCAGCCTTTTTAAATGTTTCATTTTTTTCAACATGTCCTTTAGGTAGATCCCATAGACCGTTTCTCTTTATAAATAAATAGTTATCATTATTTTTTTTGACAAGACCTCCGGCGGCATAGACCGGGGTAGCTATTTTTTTAAATTTTTTCCAAACCTTTTTCTTCTCATCGGTAAAAATATGAACAGATTTTACCTGGGTATGGTACAAAATATCCAAGGCATATCTAAGAGTTTCCAAACTTTCATATGGAAGGTTAATTGCCTGTTTTCTTTTTCCTTTACCTATGGTAAGAAATCTTTCGTTTACAGAAATTTTGTACATTTGTAATTGTTTTTATCAAATGTACAAAAATGAATATTAAAGGAGAAAAAATACTGGTTAATAAATCGGCAGAAGAAATATATTCGTTAGCTTCTCAGCCTTCTGAATTTAAAAAATTCATGCCTGAAAACATTGATAAGTTTGAGGCAGATGAAGATGGTTTTGTTTTTGCATTAAAAGGAATGCCTGAAATAGCCTTGAAAATGAAAGAAAGAATTCCGTATTCCAAAATTGTACTAAGTTCAGCTAAAGAAACCTTAAATTTTGATTTAAGCCTTCTTCTTAATGAAGTTTCAGAAAATTCAAGCGAAGTGCAATTTACCTTCGATGGAAAATTTAATATGTTTATTTCGACTATGGTTGAAAAGCCATTAAAAAACTTTATTGAGGCTTTGACTGAAGGTGTAAGCAAAATTTCTTAATTAAAATAAAATTATTACAATAAAAAAAAGCTATTTTATATAAAATAGCTTTTTTTTATTAATTAATTTAGAATTATTTTTTTGATTTTTTATTTGGATTAAAATTGTCGTAAGCATATTTTACTGCTCTATATACATCTACTACTCCTCCAGTTGAGGACAGCTGGTCAAAGGTAGTTGTAATGGCAGGACTATTATCACTTTCTCCACCAGCTTCAACAGCTGTAGTTGATTTGTTTGCGGTTATAAATAATATTTCTTTAACTTGTTCTGCGGATAATTGAGGGAAATAAGCCCACAATAAAGCCGCACAACCTGCAACCACCGGAGAAGCCATACTAGTTCCTTGTAAAAATTTATATTTACCTTTCGTAATTGTAGAATAAATTTCTAAACCAGGTGCGAAAATATCAACTTTTTCTTTTCCGTAATTTGAGAAAGACGCTTTTAAAGAATTGTTGTAACGAGTACTAGCACCTACCGTAATCCAATTATTTACGAAAGATTTATTTTCATTATCCTTAAAATTAGTTGGATAATTATATTCCGTATCCACATTTTTGTTATCGTTACCTGCAGCATGTACCATTAAAACACCTTTTTTCTCTGCATATTTCATAGCTTCCCAAACTCTTTCTTTATTTGGAGAAAATGGTTTTCCAAAGCTCATATTAATGATTTTAGCTCCATTATCAACGGCATAATGAATAGCATTTGCGATATCCTTATCTCTTTCATCTCCATCCGGAACTGCTCTAACAACCAAAATTTTAGCAACATCTCCGGCTATACCA
>NZ_JAMBJZ010000087.1:0-8481 GCF_025291155.1 Apibacter sp. | reverse complement strand
CTTATCTTTTTTACTTCAGTTTCAATGAAATTCGAAATTTCCCAATTTTTAGTACATCCACATATACTAAAAACAAAGTTTTTTAAAATTTGCTCTCCGTATTCAGTATGAGAAACCTCCGGATGGAATTGAACAGTATATATCTTTTTTAGATCGTTTGCCATACCTGCCATAGAATTAGTTGAAGTTCCGATAAGTTCAAAACCATCAGGCAACACCGTTACTTCATCAAAATGACTCATCCAAACTATGGAAGTTTGTGGAAGATTAGAAAGTAAAACGTTATCTTTAACAATTGTAAATTCAGATTTTCCATATTCACCTTTTGTTCCTTCAGATACAACACCTCCTAAAAGTTTAGCCGTTAGCTGCATCCCATAGCAGATACCCAAAACCGGTATATTTTGTTCAAATAATTGTTCTTCCACCAAATGAGCTTTCTCAGAATTTACCGAAGAAGGACCTCCCGAAAGTATTATCCCCTTGGGTTGATGAGATAGTATTTCATCTAGTGGAGCATAATAAGGCAAAATTTCCGTGTATACACCAAATTCTCGGATTCGCCGTCCAATCAATTGATTATATTGTGAACCAAAATCCAAAATGATAATTCCATTTTTCATCAAGTATCGTATATATAAAATTGTATGTTTATGTCGACGTTTTATTAACTAGGAAATCTTATAATCTGTATACATTAATTGCAAATTTATTCTTGCAAATAAAAATCAAAATAATTATTAAGAGTTTACATTACTTAATCTAAGCATCGACTTTAATTATAAATAAAGTTGTAACTTTTTAATCTTACAAATTTAAAAAATTTTCATATCGTTTTTTATAATATGCTTGTATAGTTTTATAACATATTTTTATTTTTCAAATAAAAATTAACATAATTTATAAATATAAACTTATTTTTTCTTTTAAAAAAATGACTTAGCTATTTTAACATTTTATAAATAAACTATTAATTTTTTTTTTAACGAAGCCTCTAGTAATCAGAATTAAATAAATAAAATGTTTTTTTAATAAACTATAATAATTTATTTCCTTTTTTCATAAATTATAAAAAATAATAATTTAACTGTTTTTTGTGTTATGTATGCTAAAAGTTTTTTAGTTTAATTACCTGTTATTTACAAAAATTTTCCACATCTTCTTTAGTAATAGGATCAGCTCCTAAAATAATTAATCTTTCAACCACATTTCTAAGTTCTCTAATATTACCCGTCCACTCAAAGGTTTTTAATAAATCAATCGCTTCTATATCGAATCTCTTAGCTTTAGATCCGTATTCTTCTGCAATAATTTCCGAAAAATGTTCGATTAAGATAGGTATATCATCAATTCTATCTTTTAATGAAGGAACTTTAAGCTCTATAACTGATAATCGATGATATAAATCTTCTCTAAATCTACCATCCTTTATCTCATCTTTTAAATTTTTATTAGTAGCTGCAAGTACACGTACATCTACAGAAATTTCACTATCACTTCCTACTCTGGAGACTTTTCCTTCTTGTAGAGCTCGCAGTACTTTAGCTTGAGCGGATAAGCTCATATCTCCTATCTCATCCAGAAAAAGAGTACCCTTATTAGCTAATTCAAATTTACCTTGCTTATCTTTTACTGCACCTGTAAAAGAGCCTTTCATATGGCCGAAAAGCTCGCTTTCAATTAATTCTGAAGGGATGGCCGCACAGTTAACCTCTACCATAGGCATAGCTGCTCTCTCACTTTTTTCATGAATAGAATGGGCAACTAATTCTTTTCCTGTACCGTTTTGCCCTGTTATGAGAACTCTCGCATCAGTTAAAGCAATTTTTTCAATAATTTCTTTAATTTCTCTAAGTTTTTTAGAGTTACCGATCATCTCATATTTTTTGCTTACTTTTTTCTTCAAAATTTTATTCTGTGAAAAAAGTTTTTGATTTTCACTTATAAGATTTTTCTTATCTAATGCATTTCGTACGGCACTCAACAATCTACCCAAATCGGGAGGTTTAGAGATATAATCGAATGCACCTTTCTTTATACAATTTACCGCAATCTCAATAGTACCATGTCCTGAAATCATTATAAAAGGTAAAAGCGGCTTTTCTTCCATTACTTGACAAAGTAATTCTTCACCGTCCATCTTAGGCATTTTAATATCACATATTACCAAGTCATACTCATTTTTATCAATTAATTGTTTAGCTTCTAATCCATCTTGAGCCTCGTCTATCTCAAATTTTTTATCCTCTTCTAAAAGTATGCTTTTTAATACTCTTCGTATAGTTTCCTCATCCTCAACAATTAAAATTTTAGTCATAAAATTAATTTATTTATATATACAAAGATACTGTTTTTAGGTTAAAAATTGATTGCTATATAGTTAGTCATTTTGAACTCTAATTAATGAATTAATTTGGAATCTGCATTTTTAATATTAATAATTATGTTAATTTTGCTTTTTGTAAATAATGAAGATGAAAAGACAAGCGGAAGCAAAATTACCCACTGAATGGGGACAATATCAAATAATAGCTTACTCGGATAATGAAAATGACTGGATGCCTCATCTAGCTATGATAAGTGAGAATACCAACTTAAATCAAACCGTAAATATTCGTATTCATTCTGAGTGCATAACTGGAGATTTATTTCACTCTAAAAGATGTGACTGTGGAAAGCAGCTTGACGCAGCTATGAAATATATACATGAAAATGGAGGTATTCTTCTTTATTTAAGACAAGAAGGAAGAAATATCGGCATCATCAATAAATTAAAGGCATATAATCTTCAAGACCAGGGACTCAATACCGCAGAGGCAAATATTGAATTGGGTTTTCCTGCAGATGCAAGAGATTTTAAAATTGCGGTGGAAATATTAGAAGATTTAGGAATCACTTCTATAAATTTATTAACTAATAATCCCGAAAAAATTTCCTATATAAGTGAAAGTTCAATTAAATTAGTAAAAAGAATACCTCTAGAAATAAATCCTGAAAAAGAAAATTTGGATTATTTGAAAACTAAAAAAGATTACTTTGGCCATTTACTGAATAATATTTAGCTATCTATTCCATTCAAAGACTTTCATTTCCTTATTTATTAAATAGATCTTAGAATATACACTAAGGCTTATTATCCCATTTTTGGGGGATTAATAATATAAGAAACTTATAATATATAAATTTTATTTGAAAATAATTTATATTATTCACTTCAATACAGATAAAAATTATTCTTTTTCCATATTTAAAGAAATCTTATTTTGTTTTTTACATCATTTATATAATATTCAATCTAAAAACATATTTATAAGATTTGATTAACGGTATGTATATTTAGATTAAATAATTTACTAACAAATAGATTTTTTTATAAATTTGATAAAATTATCACTATATCATAATCTAATGTCAACAAATTTATCATCTCTTTGGAAAGACAAACTTCTTAATCGATTTTTAAAATATGTAAGTTTTCACTCAACTAGTGAACCAGGTATTGATAAAATACCAAGTACTGAAAGACAGTGGAAAATAGCTAATTATTTATATGAAGAATTACTGTCTATAGGCTTGGAAAATGTTTCAATTGATGAAAATGGATATGTAATGGGCTATGTACCTTCTAATAGTTCTCAAGATTTGCCAACTGTCGGTTTTATATCTCATTATGATACTTCACCTGATTTTTCAGGCGAAAATGTAAACCCGCAAATATGGGAAAATTATGAGGGTGAAGATTTAATTTTGAATAAAATTACAGGTTTCACATTAAGAGTTAACGAATTTCCGGAACTTAAAGATCACATCGGAGAAACAATAATAACTACAGACGGAACAACTTTACTCGGCGCTGACGATAAAGCCGGAATAGCCGAAATTGTTACGGCTGCAGAATATTTGCTACAACACAATGATATTAAACATGGAAGAATAGCTGTAGGATTTACTCCTGATGAAGAAATTGGAAAAGGTGCCGATCTATTTAATGTTAAAAAGTTTGGCGCAAAATGGGCATATACTGTTGATGGTGGAGAAGTGGGAGAACTCGAATTTGAAAATTTCAATGCCGGCGCTGCTGTAATCACTATAACAGGAAAAAGCGTTCATCCCGGATCAGCTAAAGGCAAAATGATTAATGCAGGATTACTTGCGGTTGAGTTTTCTAATTCATTACCTTTAGAAACGCCTGCAAACACAGAAGGATATGAAGGATTTTATCATTTGACAAAAATTACCGGAAATGTTGAAAAGGCTCAATTACAGTATATCATTCGTGATCATGATTTAAAAAAATATGAATCACGTAAGGAAAAAATGAAGAATATTATTAACCAGCTCAACTCTAAATATGGGGAAGGAATTTTCAAAATTGAGATTGAAGATCAATATTTTAACATGCGTGAAAAAATAGAAGATAAAATGTTTATCATTGATATTGCAAAAAATGCCATGGAGAAAGCAGGTGTTGAACCAAATATAAAAGCTATTAGAGGAGGAACTGACGGTTCTAAACTTTCATATATGGGTTTACCTTGTCCAAATATTTTTGCGGGTGGACTTAATTTTCACGGTCCATATGAATTTATTCCTCTTGAATCAATGATTAAGGCTACAAAAGTTATTATTGAGATATCTCAAAATATATATTAGAAACTATTTTTAAAATCGAAATGAAAAATTCATATTTTGTTCTTTTTTTTATATTATCACTGCTTTACATTAAAGGACAAACTCCTACTAAAATCATCGTTAAATTAAAAGATAAATCTAATGGAGAAATAGGTCAAGCAAAAGGAATATCTAAAATAAATAAGCTCTTCTCATCCAATAAAATAGAGAAAATTATACTCAGTGAAAAAGATAATTCAAGCATATATACCGTTGAATTTTCAAGCGAAACCAATATTCAGAAAATTATAGATGAATATTATAAAACAGGAGAGATTGAGTATGCAGAGCCAAACTATATTTATAAAACACAAGTCCACCAAATTAAACAAGCTGTGATTAGTCCTAATGATCCCAATTACAGATATCAGTGGGGGTTAAATAATGATGGATTTATCTCTACTGCTTTAAGAAATTTTCACTCTAAAAACGGAGTAGATATTAATATAGAAAAAGCTTGGGAAATTGAAACAGGAAATGACTCAATTATAGTAGCAATAATAGATACCGGTTTAAATGTAAATCATCCTGAGATTAAAGATCGATTGTGGATCAAAAAGGGTAAAAACTTTATTAAAAATGAGGATTCTAATGATTTATCTTCCAAAAATGATCATGCTATTAACGTAGCAGGAATTATTGGTGCTCATGCTAACAACAAATTAAGCTATACTGGGATAGATTGGAATTGTAAATTAATGATATTAAAAACCTTAGACAACAATGGAGAAGGTTATAATACTGATATTAGTGAAGCGATACATTATGCTGTTGACAATGGTGCCAGAGTTATAAATTTATCTTTGGGAGGGCACGAAAATTCTATTCTTATGAGTAAAGCTATTGAGAAAGCATTAAAAAACAATGTTGTTGTAGTCGCTGCTATGGGTAATGATAACAATGAAAAAATAAACTACCCCGCAGCTTATCCCGGGGTTATAGCAGTAGGTGCCATAAATGCTCAATCAAATCGTTCGAATCCATTTTATAATGTTCTACTTTCAGGTAGTAATTATGGTAAATACATATCTGTTGTAGCTCCTGGAGACGTTATTTTCGGCTTGGTAAACAACGATCTTTTAAATGTAGTATATTACATGAGTGGAACTTCACAAGCTACACCTCATGTTTCCGGATTAGCTTCTTTGTTATTAGCCCAAAATTCAAAGAGGACTCCTTCTGAAATTAAATCAATTATTGAAAAAACGGCCGATGATCAAATGGGAGAGCCTTCTGAAGACACGCCAGGTTGGGATAAATACTATGGGTACGGAAGAATAAATGCCTATCGAGCACTTTCCAGTAACATTAAAAATGAAGATAATGAATCTAATAAAAATAAGATAAGGGTGTATCCTAATCCTGCTAGACAGAGTTTTAGTTGTGATTTTCCAATTAATACGAAACAAATTACCATTTTTAATGAGTTAGGACAAGTAGTTATTTCAAAAAAGATTAATGGCTTGATAAATGAAAATTTCTATATTCCTCATCCCGGAATTTATTACCTACATTTTAAACTTGAAAATGGAAAGAAAATAAATAAAAAAATCATTATTATAAAATAAAATTGAAATAAACCACCTTAACTATAATTTCAACTTACAGTAATTCTGAAAGTCGCTTTTTTTTAATCAATTGGCAAGAAAAAACGCGCAGGATTTCTAATAAATAGTTTTAAAGCCGAATATAAGATTTTTCCCATTTCTTTAGTAGGAACATTAACTGATTTCATAGCTACCCATAATGATAAAGAAAAACTTACCAAAAAATTGCATAATCCAATTCCAAATATACCTATAAAACCTAAAATAAAGTCCGTACAAGAAATATTAAAATTAAAATAGGAAAGTGCCATTGCATAATTACCTCCTGAGAATGTAATGTGACGAATATCAAAAGGTATTCCTAGAAAATTGCCTATTAAAAAAGCGCTGCCTAAACATATACCTAAAAATACATTTCCTGAAATCCCTCCAATTTTATTATTGTACCAGTTAACCCAATTTCTTCTTCTTTTTTCTTTTATAAATCGTTTTAATAAGGGATGATTATAAAGTCTTTCCGGAATATTATGGTAACGAGTATAATTTTCTGTAATACCGGAAATTAAACCGGATATAAATAAGAAAATTCCAGCAATGGATGCAAACCAAAAAATTTTATAATCCATATGTACTACTTCATCACGAAAATCTGTCGCTTTATGTAAATTTATTAATTCGATACCCGTAAAATAGGATAACAAATAATACAAACCTATGCCCACAATAAATGCAGCAAATACATTTCCTATAAAAGCGATAAACTGACTTCTAAATATACGTGTAAATAACAACCCGAATTCTTTATAATCACTGGCAGATTTTTCATCCTGATTTAACGCATGTGCTAATGTTGCTGCAGTCATTGCCGGTTGTTTAGTTGCTAATGTCCAATGTATTAAATATATTGAGACAAAACCCCAAGAATAATTTAAGCTGTATAATAATGCTTGAATGAATGGTGTATAGGTATGCATGCCTATTTGTGCCTTTATAAAACACAATATGGCAACTAGAAATCCACCTCCCATCGCCGAATAAAGCATTTGCATATATTCTTTTGAAGTATTAGTTATATATTTCTCTCCCGCTTGTCTATTATGCCACGTTACTAATGATGTTACCACATAAAGAGTGCTTTGAAACGAATTTGTGACACTACTTTTTGTAGAATATATGCCCAATAATTTTTTAGTTAAATTAGCCATAGCCAAGGATAATGGCTTATTATCCAATAAATACAATGCATTTATTAGAATAAGTATACGATCAATTTGTTGTCTTAAACAGGTTACTTTTATTGTAATGGCCAATGATATTCCTTTACTTTCTTTTTGGTCGATAATATTATCTAGGTAGATTTTACATAATTTTATTTGTTCACATAAAACATTTATTTTATCTAAATCAATAAATTCATGGTCTTGTAATATTTTTATTAAGCGACTCGTTAATTTTTGAAAAGGATTTTCTTCTATATTCCTTATATAACTCATTTTAAATACTTCTGGATCAGCAGCTCCGCCCACTACTCTATCTATTAATATAAGGGCACCTTCTCTTATCTGTTTTTTTACATATCCGGAATTGCAAATGACAACATCGTCACTAAATAAAACCTCATAAAACTTTTGCCAACGATCAAGAGGAATTAATTTCAAAAAATTGTGATTAACATTAGAATAAAGAACTTCATTTGCTAATGATAACAATGTTTGATCATCTGAGATTTGTGGTAATAATTTATTACCGATTTGCCTAAAAAATAAAGATATTAGTTTATCATTTGTAAATATTCCGAAATCCGTGATAAACTTCTGCATATATATATTTCGGAATAAAGGAACAAGGCGCTCAATAAATTTTTCTTTAATGGAAGGATTTTTATAGAGCATTTGTGTGATATGATCTATAAAATCAATTGAATTATCAAAATTTTTTCTTCCGTATTTCAGTATGCTCAGTAGAATATTACGCTCTTCTCGTGTATCTAATATCTTTTTTAAATTATCTTCCATCTTTATCTTCAAACTAACTTATAAGACTCATTATACATTATTTTTTTATCATTCAACTTAAATAATGATTAATATTATACACCATTATATATTTTCTATAAATATAATGTCGCATAATTTAAAATAAACGTATTGAATTTATAAAGTTAATATATCTTTTCCAATAAAGCTAAAATTTCTTTCAAACCTTGTATTTTCGCATGCAAGGTCGCCGTATTACCTCTAATAATGATCGGCTCCCCTTTCTA
>NZ_JAMBJZ010000086.1:0-8857 GCF_025291155.1 Apibacter sp. | reverse complement strand
GGTCAACAAATGTAATTGTTACAACAGCTGAAGCAACAAATGCTTCTTTTCCTAAAGAATATGAACCTCCATATAAACCAGGAACTAAGGTAACTGAATTTACTACAACCAAACCAGAGGTGTTTGTAAGAGTTCATGGTAGTTCTAACAAAGTAGGAGGTTGGGTGATGAGTGAATCTGCTGTTAGAGGATTGTCTCCTGCTGAAATTCAGGCTAAATACAGCCCGCATCGAGTTCACAAGTTTTCGGGTCTGGTTGGGTGATGAGTGAATCTGCTGTTAGCTGTTAGAGGATTGTCTCCTGATGAAATTCAGGCTAAATACAGCCTTCCGGAAATTCCTACACATATTACAAAAGTTACAGTTCCTACAGGAACAAGAATGCGATCAGGTAGAGTTAACCCTATTTTTGGAGGAGCCGATGTGAATGCTAAACAATTTCAGCTGTTAGAACGTATTCCTATTGAAAATTATGGTGAATCAAAATTAATTAAATGTCCATAAAATGAAAAAAATAGAGATAGAAAGTTTTAAAGTCCAAAAAACACTATGCTATAAAGATTTAACAGTCATTTTATATGAGGTCCCCTTAAAAGTTATATTTAATAATAATATAATTTGTAAAGATTTTAATGGAGATATTGTGTGGCAGGTAAAAGATATTTTTGAAGGACTTCCACCACAAGATTCTCCCTTTATAAATATTGAGTCCTTTAATGAAAATAAGTTTATTGCATATAATTTTATTGGAGGGCAATATTATGTTTCAGTAAAAACAGGAGATTTAGAATTAATTAATAATTTAAGGTATTAATATTTTCAAGAACATGAAAAACGGCTTAAATTGTTAATACAAAAAACTGAATTTAATCAGCTCCAATAATACATTTAATAAGATTAGGCAAATGATAAACTTCCTAAAGAAGAAGTTTAATCATTTGCTTTTTCTAGTTCATTATTTAAAAAGAAGGTTTAATCCAAGTCATTCTTTCAACTTTAAAGGGAGGTACAAAAGTTTGAGCTTTTACAGCAGGTAAAGCAATTTCTTTTCTATATGCTTGATATACCGTTATTGTTTCTTTATCAAAAACAACTCTTATTTCTTTTTCTTTCATAGAATACAAATATAAACAAAAGCCAACTTTTAAAAGTTGGCTTTTGTTTATTTATAAAATTAGATTTATAAATTGATTTGTTTATCTTTTGGATATTTTACTTTATAGCTCACTCTGATTTTTTTAGTTTCGTTAGGTTTCAATTTTAATGTCCAGGTTAATACTCCCAATTCTTCATTATTAGATGCTTTATCGGATTGTAATAGTTCCACGGTTATATCTTTATGGGAACTAACCGGATACTGATCTTTTAACTGTAAATCAATTTCCTCTTTTTTGTTATTTCTAATGGTTATATCATAAGTGAATATCTGTTCTTTATAGGAAGAAAGAAACTTAGTTGTTGATAGTTCACTTACTTTCTCACGTTTTATAGATACTCTTTTATCTTTTCCCATGCTCAGATTAAGTATCTCTGACGTTTGGTTAGGATCTATTATTGTTTTTCCTACATATACTCCATCAAAAATTATGTTAGCTTCTCCAGTCAGAAAATTATATTTTGAATACTCTTTAATTTCTGCAATCAGATAAGAATCCATATCTAATTTTGGAACTGAATAATGTTTATAAAAGGCAGGAATTTTAGTTTCTGTCAATACTACACTATGTTGCTTTCCATTAGATAAAATTGTATATAAGGCATCTACTTCAAAAGAGATACTTAATTGATTTTCATTAATTACAGCATCTACTGTTTTTTGTTCAAAGCTTGCCTCTTCGTAATCTGCTGATATTGATTGAATGGAGCTCATTGACTGCGATGCTGACCTTGACTCCCGCGATATTGACTTTGAAAAACCACTATGTACGGAGTTGGCATACCTATTATTTATATAATCCAATCTCCATGTTTTAAGTATAGGTGCCTGATTATTTTGATTAGGAATACCACTTGATAAGGTTAATTTTACTCCATTCCAATCAATTCCTGTATTTTGGGAAATCATTGCTTTATAGTATAAGTCTATAGGTTTTGAAGTATCAGAAGCTCTCAAATCATAAATTGGATACCAGGAAGCATTATTTGTTAAGTATTTAATTTTTAATGTTGTTTTCACTTCCTGAGTGGACAATAATTGAATAATTAATTTTCCCGTAGATTTCTTATTTTCATTTTTATCCGGATTTATTTTGCTTTTTTTATCCAACTCTCCTAATAAATCAGACAGTTTTTCTTTTTGCTTATCAATAGTAAATATTTTGTCATTAATTTCTAATCTCTTAGAATTGTAATATTCTACTAGCTTAATTAGAGCATTAACATCTATTTTGGATTCCCCTCCATCCATCTTGTCATAAGTAGCTTTATTTTTATCAAGCAATTCGATAGTTTTTACATAAGAATTTTTCTCTAAATTTAACTTTTCTATCTGTTTTTTTACAAGTATAATACTATCGGAAATTCTTCTGATTTCAGGAGTTTCCTTATTATACTCTTTTCCATAATCTGTCGTATACTGCACGGAAACTACTGTTACATAAGGAGGTGCTGATATTTGAACTGTTTCTTCATAAATACTATTGGCAACATTGTCAATAACAACTTCAGTAGTTCCTGAAGAAAGGTAAACACCTGCTTCCTGAGAGATTTCAGCTACATTAAAATAAACGGTAGCTGCTTTTACCTTTCCTGTAGTAAAAATACTTTGTCCGTATCCCAAAGTACTTATAAAAAGACTTATCAAAATAAAATTTTTCATATTATATATTAATCATTAGTTTTTATACTATTTCCTGAATTTCTTTCTTTTTACCTAGCTTATAATCATTAATCATTATCGATATAGGCAATATATCATATCCTTTTTGATCTATGATTACAGAAACACGTTTATTATATCCGTTGGAATTATAAGATCCGAGTGACTTTAAAAGAGAATAATCGGGATTGTTGATATATTGAATATGGTAGGTTTCTAATACCTCTTTCCAATTAGCCAATATTTCAGGCGTTGATTCTGAGACAGCAAAATATCCTGCCCCCAAACCTCCTATTTTTGAGGATAAACTATCAAAGGAAGTGATATGCATGACACAGGACATCATAGACAGATGATGTTCAGATATTCTTTTAGTTATTAAAGAAGTATCAAATATACCACTATATGCTGCCGGATAAAAAGTTAACACTAGGATCATTCCCTGATAATCTGAAAGTTTCCTTCCTTCAAGTAAGATATTTGGTGCTTTATCTCCTATATTTATAGATGTTTCCTCCGGAAGGATTTTAGGATATGATATTCCCAATAATTCTTTAATTTTATATTCCAAAGGTTTTAAATGTTCTCCTTGTCCTCTATACTGATCATCTCTTAAAACGATAGTATTATCAAAATCCAGCAAAAACAAAACCGAATCTGACTGTGCTTCAAGTAAGGATGGAAGTTCCAGATTTTCTTTTAATGAACTACTTCTAGTAGGATATATCTGTATTCCTTCTTTATTGAAAAAAGATGACTTTATTTCTTGTTTACTTTTGCCAAAGAAAACAGTACCCTGTCCTTGATCTTCTTTCTGCTCTATTATTTGTCCTTTTCCTTCTTTATCTGTAATTAAAATAACTTCAATAGAAATATTTTCTCTATCCTTCAGATCAAAAGCGAGTTTTTTAACAAAATAGTTCCTGAATGCCTGAATAACCATTGAGGCATATTCTGTTTCTTCGGATATTGTAGGCTTAAAAACTACTATCTTCAGTGCTGATAAATTTTTTAATTCGTGATTAATTTCTCCTATTAGAATTTGTTTACGTGTTGCTGCCTGAAAAGGCAAAAATAAAAAAATCAAACATAAAACTAAAAACTTTATCATAAGTATATTTTTAATTATTTACTTACTTATTTTCCAAACTGTACCCTTTTTCTTTAGCAAAAGCTATAATGGATGAATTAATTGCATTTCCCAAGTCTTCTTGTATATCTTCTCCTGTTTTTTTCATTTCCTGATCTATATATTCTTCTCTTTTTTGAGATAATTCTGTAATCTCTTTTTGTATTTCTTCTCTCTGTTTTATTTTTTCTTTGACTAATTCTTTTAACTCCTGTTGTGTTTTATTTTGAAGTTCATTGGGCAAATCTTCTTTATTTATTTTGGAAATTGCTTTTTCATCTTCTTTCACCCTGTCTACTAAATCCCAGGAATCATTTTTATAAACAGTTTTAGATTTAGTTACAATCCTATCTGCATAATTTGAAGAAGATATATTTAGGGCATTTCGATCTTGAATAATCTGATTAGTTTGTTTAGCAGCACCCTCTTTTCCATATCCTATATAGGTTGAATTCAATTTTTCATTACATTCTTGTATTCTAAAATCATAAGGTGTCTCTATATATTTTATTTTTTGATTGTAATCTATTGTAAAATACTTGCCTTTTCCTTTATCTGCTCCTTCTTTCCAAAATCCTCTTATACCTTCTTCATATCCTCCACAATGAATAGTGTTTACATAAATATCTTTTTTAAGGGCATCGCTAATGGCTTCTATATATGAAATATTTCCTTGGTTGAAAGGTTCATTACCTGCTATATAAATTAATTTCATATCGGAAGGGTTATTTCCCCAATCTAATTTTTTTACGGCCTCATTTATTACAGCTCCACAGTATTCATAACCTCCATTGGTCTTTAAGGCAAATAAAGTTTCTGATAATAAATCCAGATCAGTGGTAAGTGGTGTTATCTGACGAATATATTTGGATGCTTCTGAGAGATTACTATTTCCATATTCATATAAGGCAATTTCTATCACCGGTGTTTTCCCATTATATTTAAGTGTTGTAAGAGTATTTATAATATTCCATAAACAAGATTTAGCCTGTTCTATCAGCCCATCCATGCTGCTGGATGTATCTAATAATAAAGCTACTTGAATTCTAGTTTCTTCAGTATTTTGATCTCTAACTTTTATGGTCTTATCTTCCAGAGAATATTTATTTTCTTTCCCTGAGAATTGATAATTTAAAGCAAAAATATTTAATAAAATAATTAAACTCAATTTTTTCATACTATTGATTTTTACTACTTACATTTATAGTAACAAAGCTATAAGTAAAAAAAATCTTTCTAGATTAAGAATGGGTAAATGGTCTATATGAATGGGTAAATTCTATAGTTAAAATGTTTAAAATTGTTTTACTTTACATTATTAAACTGATAATACTGTTATTAGATGTATTATAAATATTTATATAGCATTTTATTTTCAATTTTCTGGTGTTTATCTATCTATTCACAGGATACTCTGGGGAATAAAAGCATAAACATTAAAGATATAGGCGTTAACAGTGCTGCTATGCGACTATCGAAATCTTTGAATCAAAATAAAAGTGATGAAGAAGTTGCTAAAGAATATGAAAACCTTGCTAAAGAATTAATACGGAATAAAGAATATACAAAAGCTCAGGAATATCTGGAAAAAGCTAAAGCTTTATATTCAAAGAAAAAAAAGAAAAATGAAATAGCAACTCTCAGCAGAGGAATTGCACGAATACAGGAATCTCAGAATAATTTTTCAGAAGCAATTAGTAATTATGATGAAGCTAGTAAAAATTCTACTGATGTTACTTTTAAACAAATTAATTCTAATGATGCTAATCGTTTAAGGAACAATTCTAATCCTTCTATTCAATCTAATTATATACAACAAAATATTCAACTGGCAGAACAACAAAATTTATCTGATGAAAAAACGGAATCTTACAAACAACTAGCAGAGATAAATTTACAAAATAACCAAAAAGATTTGGCTTTAACTAATCTGGAAAAAGCCTTGGAAAATAGCAAAGATAAGACAACGGAAACAGCCATAAAACGCCAAATGGCTCAAGTTTATATATTAGATAATCAAATTGATAAAGCTATAAAAATTAATACTGAACTAATAAAAAATGTTCAAAAAGATAATGATATAAAGACGGAAATAGAACAGCTTCAAATTTTATCTTCAATTTATCTCAATAATAATAAAGAATCCGAAAGTATTGATTTACTTAAAAAGGCATATAATTTGGCTACAAAGAAAGGTCAAACCTATGAAGCTAAAAGAATTCTGGAACAACTTGTTACTATTTACCAAAATAAAAAAGAATATACTAAGAGTATAGAATTATATCAAACATTTTTATCTAATCTTGAACAGCTAATCAAATCTGACAGTTCTCTGGTAGACAGTAAACTTTTTGAGATAAGTGAAAGTAAAATTGTACAATTGGAAAAAGAGCGTATTCTCCAAGACGAATTATTAAGCAAAAAAAATACTATCACTTATTTCTTGATTACTTTACTCATTATCATTGCAATATTTTCTATTTTTATTATAAAGACTTTATATTCTATCAAAAAGAAAAATAAAAAAATCGCTTTACAATCTTTACGCAGAGAAATGAATCCACATTTTATATTTAACAGCCTGAATAGTGTTAACCAGTTCATTGCTCAGAATAATGAGTTAGAAGCTAATAAGTATCTAACTTCCTATTCTAAGCTCATGAGAAATATTATGGAAAATTCTAATAAAGATTTTATAAAACTGACTCAGGAGTTGGAGCAACTTAAAGAGTATCTGGGATTGGAGGAACTTCGTTTTCAGGATAAATTTTCATATTTTATTGAAGTAGATGAAAATCTGGATACAGACGCTACTTATATTCCTAATATGTTGATACAACCTAATCTGGAAAATGCTATATGGCACGGATTGCGATACAAGGAGGAGAAAGGATTCTTAAGATTATCCGTAAAGCAATTTAATGATAAAATTATAGTTACTATAGAAGATAATGGTATAGGATTAAAGCAAAGTACTGATAGTAAAACCGAGAATCAGAAACTGCATAAATCCCGAGGAATGACCAATACGAAAGATCGAATACTACTTCTTAATAAACTTTACTCTGTTTCAATAGAGCTAAAAATTTTTGAAAAGAGAAAACCTAAAACGGGAGTAATTGTAAAACTAATATTTCCAAAAAATATTAAAATTAAAAACAACTGATAAAATGAATAGATCTGTTCTACAACAAATTGAAGAAAAAGAAATCTAACTATTACATGCAATGACTGAAGGTAATATTCAGGTACTTGATAGTCTTAATACATGATGAATTGCTTTTTACTATTCCTAATGGTCAGGTGATAACTAAAGAGATGGATCTTGAATCTCATCGTACAGGAATTATAAAAGTTGATAAATGAAAAGCAAATAATCAGAAAATTAATTTTATCGGAAATGATATCGCTATAGACACTGTAGTTGTTAATATTAAAGGAGAAATGATGAAACCACCAATTGATCAACATAATCGTTATTTAAGAATTTGGAAAAACTTTACTAACGAATGGAAGATAATTGCCAGAAGCAGTACAATTATTAATTAATCGGAATTTTATATCTTTGATCTATGCTTTCAACTATAAAAAGTATTATTGTAGAAGATGAATCTGCTGCCAGAAATGCGCTAAGCAGTTATCTTTCAAAGTACTGTCCTCAGGTAGAAGTTATAGGGTTTGTCCAAAATTGTAAGGAAGCTATACATATTATTCATGATCTTGAACCTCAATTGGTCTTTCTTGATGTAGAAATGCCTTTTGGTAATGCCTTTGATGTTTTGGAGTCTTGTAAGGAACTTTATTTTGAGACTATATTTGTTACCGCATTTTCTGAATATTCCTTAAAAGCTTTAAATCAAAGTGCTGCTTATTACCTTCTTAAACCTATAAGTATTGAGGAACTGATTTTGGCAGTGAACAAAGTTCAACAACATATTCTTAATAAGGAAATTTTTAACCGGAACAAAATTATTGTTGAAAATTTTAAGGAATCTCATCCTGAAAAACAGCAAATTATTCTTCCTACTCTGGAAGGTTTTGAGGTAGTTAAGGCCGGAACTATTATGCGATTACAGGGAAATGGTAATTTTACGGATATTTTCCTTGCTGATGGATCTAAAAAAATGGTTTGTCGTTTTTTAAAACATTTTTCTGAACTTCTTTCCTACCCTTTTATACGTGTACATAAGTCCCATATTATTAATGTAAATTTCATTAGATCATATCATAAAAGCTCCGGTGGTTATGTCGTTTTAGATGATTCTACTGAAATAGAAATTTCATCCAGTTATAAACAAGAGTTTTTACAGCTTTTCAAAAATAAATAAGATATTTTACTGGTATTTTACTTCTATAATATACGGAATATTTATAATTTTCTCTTTCAATCAATTTTACAGATATTAGTTTGTACTGTTTAGCCCTATTAGTTTCCAATACCTCCCTATTCCATTTTAACTGTTATATTCTTTATCATTAATAGTTTTATAGCATTTGGTTTCAAGTATTACAATTTTATAATTATTATAGGTATAATCACACTGAACGTCCTTATCTTTTAAAGATCCTGTTAATATATTATCTTCGTCATAAGTATATTCAGTAACCATATGTTCTGATCCATCATCATCCTTGTAGTATATTTTTTACTACGTTACCTTCTAAATCATAACAAACAATGCTATTATAATCCTTATTCTGATAAATATCTTTTTTTACTATGTTTCCTTCTTCATCATAATTAAAAAACGTTTCTTCTATAGTTTCTGTTCCATAGTCTAATTTAACAGATTTGTAAAGCAATCCATTTTCACTGTAATAAAAATAGGTATCATTAAGATGATCTATATGCTGAATTAGAATATCTTTCTTAAAAAAATTCACATAATTAATATCATTTACCATACAATT
>NZ_JAMBJZ010000085.1:0-8958 GCF_025291155.1 Apibacter sp. | reverse complement strand
CTATACTCACTATCCGGTGGATCAGGATAAGCATGTTCTTCCGGAAATTCCCAGGTTTTATATATTTTGGGCGGAATGGATATAGAGGCATTAAATGTTAAATAGATTAAAGTAGGGATCGAAAAAACTAAAGAAGAATACATCATATTGTATACATAGGTATTTCCTTTTACTATTGTATAAATAAATAAAAAAGGGAAGAGAATGTAAATGATCATTATTAGACTGAAAAATATTTCAATCCAAGGAGATTTAGTATCGAATTCATCAAAGTAATTTCTATATACAATACAATGTATAATGCCTAAAATAAAGAATATAACCTGATAAAAAATAAATATTCCAAATATCTGATTATTAAAAACTTCTGATGACCCTATAAAAACTATTAATGCTGTTATCAATATCAATATAACAACATAGGATATAAATTTATTTTTATATTTTTGTTTAAAACCATTTATTTTAGCGCCAAAATAAACAAAAACTATTACAGATAATGCCAAAATAATTAACAAACCTGCAATTATTGAGGGATCTATTAAATCCTTAAAATACGTTTTGAAGTTCATATTCGTGTGGTTATTCCTAAAATTGTATTTTGAGTTAAATTAAATATCTCTGTTTCGGTTTCTAATAATATTGATGTTTTAACATCAACTTCCATGGGTAAAAAGTAATCATAAAATAATTCTATAAATTTTTTCAATTTACCTTGATGAATATAATCTAAAAACGAAGTCTTTTTCAATGGACCGATTTTAAATTCCAAGTATAATGAATAGTCCATATATGCACTTCCTGAAATCATATCCAACCCCAATCTACTCTCTCCCAGGTTTATTTCTTGTTCAGAGCTTGATTGTTCTTTATAACCTTGTTCTGCAATTTCAACTTTTTCATCCAATAAATAGCTTAAACAATTTACAGTCATTTGTAAATTACCAACAATTTTATGTAAGTAAGGTAATATTCTGATTAATTTGGAAACCAATATTGGGGGCAAATCTCGATCAATGTGCCAAAAATCATAAAAAAAATCTAATGGTTTGGAACCATTAAGCTCAAGTAAAATTTCTTTTTCTATATTTTCTCTTTCTAATGCTTTAATGAAAAATTCATTTTCAAAAGGGAAAAAAAATTTCCTAGCATATTCTTCTTCTTTTTTGTGAGCTTTAAACTGCTCAGTCATATCTGAAACCGTTTTTTGGGGCTTTTCAGAGCTTAATTCGTGAATCAGACTTTCCGGGAGTGTATCATAAATACCATCCCTAGATAAATTTATTTTCACATATTCCGTTAAATCATAATTATAGTTTATGAGCTCTGCACCCAAAACATCTTTTCTATAAGGTCTTTTAAATTGACCTTTGTAATCTACTAATATATTTTGCTCTTTTGAATCTATTTGTTCAAGTATTTCTGAAATAATTACTTCGGCTTTTAAATCATCTTTAATACTATTTATCGTATTCTTTATTTCTTCTAATAAAGTATCTTTTTCTATTGTATTCATTATTTATTATTTTCCTGATCAATATAATAAAGTCTTCCTGCGCTGACATAACTTAATTGAAAGTAATCAAAATTAAAGTTGCTTATTATCAATCCCTGGCTTATGGAACTAACCAATATCTTATTATTCCTCAGGTATATAGCAATATCACCAATAGCTGTATCCTTTTCATTTCTAAAAAAAAGTATATCTCCTTCTTTAAGAAATTCACGTCCTGTGAATAAATTTATTTCTGGGGATTTAAAAATTCCTAGAGGAGTGCTTGGTAAATTACGTTTGAATGCGTATTCATATAAAGCACTCGTAAATGGTCCGATATTTAGACTATCCATGGTAAATCCTTTAGATGAATATGGAGTTCCTATCCATCTATCTATGAAATCATAAAATTTATAATTATTTAATTCTTCGGGTTTAATGCCTAATATTATAGAATACTTTTCTTTAAGATAAATTTCTCTATCAGTTAAAGTTGTATCTTTAATGGGAAGAGTATTAGGAGTGTTAGGAGTATTAGGTAAAATACCTAATTTTGCCATTATTTCTTGTTGATTATAAGTGATCTTAAAAGGAACTTCATTGTAAAACTTTTTTTGGCACGAAAACAACAAAAAAAACATTAAAACAGATAAGACAAATATATTTTTTCTCATTTTATTATTAGTCTATAAGGATAAATATTAGATGAGGATTTATCTAATTTATAAAGCATATTATCGCATAAATACTGCCATTCAAAATCCGAAATTTGGTATTCAGTTGCTAAATTTCTTTCTAAAATTATATCTATGGTTCGTACAAATCCTTTATTAGTAGAAGAATCTATTTTGGTACCTTTTTTTATTTCAATTCCTTTAATGGTAAATTTAAAATGGTTTTGGCAAAAGGTTTTTATATCTGCAAAAGTTACAATTCTACCTCTGGTTAATAAAGCTTCTCTATAAGAATCAATTTTACTTTTGGTATCCATCCTCGATTTTCCTCCAACTGTTGTGTTTATAAACATGATAGTATCTTGTTTAAAATCACTGGTACCTATACAGTCTAAATGGGTGCCAACCTTCAAATCATTGGCTTCATCTCCATTTGTTACCCAATAACTAACTGTAAAGAAATCATTATCATTTTTTACTGCTGTAGATTTAGGTCTGATAATCGCATAAGGAAAATTTGATTTAGTAAACTTCTTTTCCTTTATATGTTGTTCTAATGTAGCTATGGATTTATTAATTTCTTTAATTGTTCCATCAATAAAATCTCCTCCTATAACCGTAAAAGAAGCGCTCTCATCTTTTAATAGTTCAATGAGATATTGTATTAATTCGGAAGCATTTCTTTCATCAAAACGGGTAACTCCTGTGTGTCTTAGAGTAGCATCTCCAATATCTAAATTTCCTTCTGAAAACTCTTTTATATGGTATTGATAACCTCTAGAATCATTAATGCTATCTAAATCTAAAAAAATGTCATCAGAAGATAATGGAATATAATTTATAAAAGAGCCTATTGTTTGATTCTGAGTTAAAAGTCTTTTATTTATAACCGGAATTGCATTAATATAAAACATTACATTTTCAAAAGTTTCATTAATCACTACTTCCGGAAATTGAACTTGAAGCCAGATTATATTCCCTGCCTCGTTCATACTGGTTACCTTGTCTCCAAATATGTTAATTAGCTCATCAGGAACTTTAAATACTTCGTCTTTAATAATGATGTCTTTAGTAAAATGGAAAAACTTGTCTGAATAAAAATCATTAACTTCTGAGTATAATTGATTGATTTTATTATAGTTTTTGTTTACAACTGCATCAATATCTATTGTATAATTTTCAACATTAAACCCTTCTTTATAAGGAATTTCTTGATCATTTATATAAAATTTTGCTTGTTTAAGATAATTATAAAAAATTTCTCGTTGAGAGCTTCTAACATCTGTAAAAAACATAAGCTTTTCAATTTTATCAATTCCTTCGGGACAATTAATTCCTAACCATAATGAGCCATTTTTTAAAAATCGGTTTTCTTTTGTAATTGGGTCTTTATGTATAATTCTCTTTAAAGAGTATAATGAGTTTCCAAAAGCAATATATTCTAATTTTGCTTTTGATAAAATAAACGGTAAAGTAGTTCCAAAATAAATATCTTTAACTATAGGTTGTAAGGGATCATAAATGTTTTGAATTACTTTTTTAGATCTAAATTGATGTTCAACTGATACTGTATAATTATTCTCAATCGGTTCCAAATGAATAATTGACCTTGCAGGTACAATTCCCGTATTGATTTCCGGTGACATAATTTCTAATAATCTCTCAATAATACGAGAACGAGAATTGTTTAGTTCAGAGGATATTTTTTCCAATTCAGAAGCACATGCTTCGAGTAAAAGAGCTACTATAGGATCAAAGGATGTTTCTAACTCACTGTCAGTATATCCCCATGTTTGAGCTGCTCTTCGTAATATTCTATCTTTTATTTTTTCTTTAGTATCCATGTTAAAGTTGTGAAAGTGGTCCTATAAAAAAATGTCCGTAAAAATTGAATGGACGATTAGTTTTTTTTATCAATCCTTCGATTTTCATTGTTACTTTTTTCTTTAATCTTATCGAATTATTATAAGAAGGATTCTGTCCTACCCCAATAATAACATCAACCTCCAACAGATTTAATCTACTCTCATTCACAATAATAGCTTCTTTAATATCATTTTTAAATTTATCCCTAAGACTATTGGTATCAGATAACAAATCAAAATCCATTTCCCAAATCTTACATCCAAGCATTTCATTGAATTTACATTCACCAAAAGAAGAGGTTACTATTAAATTAATATATTTTGCTATAGATTTATCTAAATTAGTTTTTTCAACATCTCTTTTTTCAATTAGTTGTTTAAAGTTTATAGGAGTGTTATAATAAATTCCATACATATCAAGCTATAATTTTTATTATAAATATATTATCTTACTAACTTTTCCACTTTTGTCTAATTCATACTCCTTTATATTCCTTTCACGTTTGATAAGATGTATTTCGACCTTTGGAATTGTTTTTATAAATTTTTCTCTATATGAAATATCGCCAATAAATTTTTGTCCTTGATTATGATCTTCTATATAAAAGAAATGTTCATAATTTGTTGGTTTTATAAAAGTTTCAGACATAATTCCTGCTACTAAAAGTGCTTTTTCAGAATTTCTATTAAGTGTATACGATAAATAATTATCTTTTTTTGTACGAAATTTGCTTACTTCAAATATTTCTTTAACTGAATTTAATGGCTCAAAAGCGATTAATGGTAACTTATATACTGTTTTCTTAAAAATAGGAATACCTAAAAAGGAAAAACCTCCTGTTTTATTGATCTTTAATTCATCAAATAATATTGAATCTCGGGTTACTTCATAATAGCTTCTTTCCTCTGTTTTATCATCTGTTACTATCATTTTATAAGCAGGCAACCTAATTTTATTAATATCCTTATTTGATGTATTAAACTCAATTTCATTTACTTTTTCATCGGAAATTATTATTGTAATTGTATGTTGATGCATAGCGGAATCAAAATCCGACATTTTTTCTCTTTCTCCATTTCCTGCATATAATGGAGATCCGGGATTATCTGTTATAGATAATGATAAACCTAATTGAGGTATTGGCATTTATTTGAATTTAAAATGATTATTTTTTAAGCATTGTAATTCGTCTTTTAACCGTTCTGCTTCAATAAATTGTAAATTAAATTCATAGTCATTATGAAAGGTTAGTAACTTTATGCTGCTAATTTCACCTTGTGTAAGGTTTTTAATGTCCTTCCTTCTAATTTTACTTATTAAATAGCCGTCGCAGTTTGGTTTATAATAATTATTCATTCTATATCGATATCCTTTATCTGTGATAAATTCCAAAACCTCACCCTTTTTTAAACAAGTATTAGGTTTAAACATCTTGATATAAAGTATTGGTCTGTTGCCTTTTCTCTTTATTATTTGAAATACTGCAAAATCATTTTTGATATTATATATTCTTTCAAAATATGGTTCTGCATAGATATAAGGCTTATTTTTTAAATAATCTATTTTTCTGTTATTAAGTGTAAATAAAGCATTACAATCAACTATTCGGGTTAGCAAAGTATCTTCAGTTATTTTTTTCATCGGTACACTTGATTGCCCGTATAATTCATAATTACCGAATATCGCGCATACGCTTACAAAAATTAATTTGAAAATTTTGCTTATAATATTCATATTGATTTTTTTTATAAAAGAGAGGAGTAAAATTTTCCTCTCTTGCTATATTCAACTATTATTTTTGTTCGTATTCTGTATCCCATTCATTTCCATCATCTCCTTTATGTCCATCCATTTTTATAAGGAAATTCTTAGCTGGGAAATAGGGTTTTAAATGTATATCTAGATAAATTCTATCTTTTTGGACTGCATCTTGCTCGAATCTTCTCACTTCAAAATTTTCAATCAATTTATCAGGTCCAGTAATACCATCTAAAAACCGTACAATTTGATTCATAATTTCTTTTCTCGTTTTTGCTGTAAAATTTTCGAATGCTCTTCGATTCAAAAAATCCATTAATACTTTGGTCACATAATCGAAAACTCTTACAACTGAATAGGTTTGTAAGCCTAAATTATCTCCATTGAATAAGGTTTTGCCTGAAAAGGCCATAACTTTACCATATTCATTAACCATGGGTATTAATCCCATACTTTCGAGATTGGCTATTTCGCTTTTTTTAAGGTCAAATTTTACCCCGTCAATTTCATTAATACCTCCAAATTTTTTACCTGCTGTAACTTGTGACATTAATGTCCCATATATCTTACCAGCCAAAGCTGCAGAAGGAGGAATGTATAAATCATTTTCCTCTTGTATTTCATTAAATTTACCTCTTCCTACTAACCAGTTACAAGTCATTAGCACGTTTGAGCGATAAATTTCACCGCCTGTAAGATAGGCTTCGTCAAACATTTCCATCACATCATCCGGTTCATCTAAATGTGCAAAATCTGTTACCAACATTACTTTATTTTCATGAGCTATTTTTGCCCATTTCTCAACAACTTTATTGCTTCCTAAATATCCTGGAATAACTAATAAGCCATAATTATTTTTTAAATCCAATCTATCATAATTATCTACTAATTCTGAATGAATGGCATCTATAAAACGTGTATTATCTAAATCGGTTAATTGCTCTAATTCTGCATTAATTATGGATACATTTTTAACTTTATCTTGATCGGTGTTTTTATAAAATAAAGCGATAGTTCGGTAAGCTTTTTCTAATTCTTCAGTTTCTCTTATTGTAGAAGCTAAATTTTTTTGTAAAGTCTTATCCGCAAGCTTACTTTTATCTTCACTTTGTGCTACCATATCTGTTAAGCTCGCATTATTTTTTAATACGTTAAGCCAAAGTTCCAAAGTTTTCTTTAAAGCATTTCGTTCATTTTTTTTATTAGTATCACTCAGAAAAATTTGACGTCTAGCTTTTCGTTCAGGATTCATATTTTGAACGTTTTCAATAGTAGATTCCAATAAATCAAACCCACCGAATTTTGCTAATTTTTCCAATCCGCTTTGAACATCATATTTTTTATTAGCTTGTTCTGATATTGGCACATCCACTGACTGGACTTGTGCTTTTAGATTTTCTTTAGCCATAATTATTTTTGATTTAATTCATTAATAAGTCCTTCTATACTTTCCATTAAAGCGTTTTTAGCTTCAGGATCTTCTAGTGCGGCTTTTAAAATTTTGTTGGTTTTAAGCTGTTTTATTATTTTTTGATATTGTTCTTTTTCAACCTGTAAATCTGTCAAAAATTTACTTTGAGCAGTTATACCTTTTATTCCAAAATCTCCTAAATTTTTAAATTTTAGCTCTTCGAATTTTGTATTTCCATCTGCATCTTCAAAATTCACTTTCACTTCCGGTTTAAAATGTTCGAATACTTGTTCAACTGTTGATAATCCTTCTACAATTTCAGGTCTTATAGGGGTTTGACCAGTTAATTTTTGAGCTATAAGAGTACGATTCTGTGCAATTTCTAATATTGCTTCGCTTGCATCCAAAGGAACTTCATTTCCTCCAATACCATAATTTTTTAACATATCTAAGTTTTTTAATTATTGTTTTTAATTTATAATCCACCGTAAATTATCATCCTGGATATCTATTTCGACATTGTTTCCCTCTTTTATTTCTCCCGAAATTATTTTCTTTGCCATAGGCCTTCTTAATGAGGAACGAATAATTCCCTTTAATGGTCTTGCTCCGTAAGTTGCGTTAAATCCATTATCTACTAAAAAAGATTTGGCGCTTTGTGATAAGCTCAGACTTATTTTTAAATCTTTAACTAAGTCTAATAATTCTTTTTTCAAATGAATTTCAAATATGCCCATAGCATTCTCTTTACTTATCGGACTGAAAGGAATAATTTCTGTAAGACGTCCCAAAAACTCCGGTCTAAAATTTCTTGTCATTATTTCCATCAATTGATTGGACGAGGGTAATCCTTTTCCGTTATTAACCGATTCTACTATAAATTGAGAACCTATATTAGAAGTAAATAATATTAGAGCATTAGAGAAATCACCTTCTTTACCTAGTCTATCATGAAGCTTTCCTTCATCCATAATTTGTAAAAAAACATCAAATACAGATGTATGTGCTTTTTCTATTTCATCAAAAAGCACGATAGAGTATGGTTTTTGTCTAATCTTATTAACTAATAAACCTCCTTCTTCATAACCTACGTAGCCCGGAGGAGCACCATACAATAAGGCAGCTGAATGTTCTTCTTTAAATTCAGACATGTCAAATCGAATTATTGCTTGTTCATCTTGAAATAAAAAATCAGCTAAAGATTTAGCTAATTCTGTTTTCCCTGTTCCTGTAGGCCCTAGAAAAAAGAATGAACCTATAGGTTGACCAGCCTTACTTAACCCAGAACGAGATTCCAATACAGCTTCAGTGATTACCTTAATAGCATAATCTTGTCCCACCACCCTTTTTTTTAGTATGTCTTCCATGTTTTGAAGCCTATCCTTTTCATCGGAATGTAACTTTCCTAAGGGAATACCGGTTTTTTGTGCTACAACTGCTGCTAAATCTATAGGATCTATATGCTCTTTCTTTGATTGAGCCACTTGAGTTATTTGATGAAGTAAAGATTTTAAATATTCGTATAAAGATTCTTCTGATAATAATTCAATATCATCTTGTAAAGTTTCTTTCTGACTTATCAAATACAATGCTTTCTTTTTTAAATCTTCATAGAACCATTTTAATTCAAGTTTCTTTTTACCATTGCTTTCTCCTATTTCATTCAACTTTTTCTCAAGGGCATCTTTTTCTTTTAGAAAGGATACACCTGCAGTTTTAATGACAGACATAGTTCTATCCAATAGATTTAATGC
>NZ_JAMBJZ010000084.1:0-9185 GCF_025291155.1 Apibacter sp. | reverse complement strand
CGAATTCTTTTTCTTCAAAAGATTTGCCTTTCAAAATTTGAATTTTTTCTTCTAAAGATGCTATTTATTATTAATACCAGTAATATCTCCAATATCTTTTTGATTTTGTTTTAGTCTATTTATTTGATCCTGTATATTGAAATATTCATCAATGGAAGTATCCCGTGTATTATCCAGTGCTTTTACATTCTGTATGAATTTATCATAGTGCTGCCTACTCTCGGTATCTTGCAAAAGAATATCTCGGATAAACTTACTCAATTCTTTTCTCGAATTTGTTTGTATATTGGAAGTTAGATTAATGATATACGATTGAGGTATGTATACAAATTGTCGACTTCTAATTGTTTCATTATCGCTATATTTATATTCAACGCCATCTTCCCATTCTACAATAAAATCGAATTGTGAAGATTCTGAAAACTTATAAACATCAATTTTATCCTGAGGTACTACCTGATGTGTTTGCTTATAAGCGTATTTATAATCTATCGTATTGGCTATATAATGAAGTAAAAGAGATTTACCCGATGATTTCCCTCCTATGATAGTATTCAAATCAGGATTAAGATAAATTTTATTAGAAATAAAATCAGGATGACCTACAAATTGGATTGACTTAATAACCTTATCTAACCTTTTATTATTAGGACTGCCTGTTTGAATCTTTCGTCTTAAATCAGTTTCAAAAATTATTTGCCGTAATCCCTCAAAGGTTGGTTCTGCCTTTATCCAAGTGAAACAATGTCCTAATTCTTTTGGCTTTGTATTATTTTTATCATCAGCAAATTGATGAGCATCACTGCAATGCAATAATCGGCTGTTCACTCCTTGTTTTTTTAATAAAGATATTCCATTATTCGCCATATCTGTAGTAGGAGATGCACTAAAAACAAAATGAACATCATTTATAATTGTTTTCTTTTCAGCCGGAGAGCCATCCCATCTAAAACTTTCCCATTCTGCTTTGCCGATAGCTTTGAGATATTTTCCTTTTAAATAAGTATTAATCTCTGATCCTTCGCCTAATAATTCATTAATTTTAGAAATTTCAAAATTAATATTATTGAAACCTATTTCAAGAAAATTCTTATGCGTTTTCTTATCAGGAGTTGCGGAATTATAAATAAACTCACCAAAATTTTCTAGATTCTCTTTTGTAACAACACCGCCCCATTTTTTACCTTCTCCATATTCAGGATTAAAATTAGTCTTTACTCTTAAACCGCTAAGAAATTGTTTTTCAATTGTATTAGTATCTAGCTGACTTTCATCTGCAAATATGATATGATAATTAATTCGATTAAGTTCAGCATTTCCAACAAATTCTTTTATTCTAAATTCAATAACAGGAAGTATTAGTTATATATTACTAAGTCTCCCCTTTTTTTATATTCTAATCCTTTCTTATAACTATCCAAAAACAAATAATCATTTATACCTAAAACTTTAACTTCTATAGGAAGATTTTCAAGTTCAGTGATAAATTCCTCCCAAATTTTATCTGTGTCGCCTCCATATTTGGAACAAAGAGATGCTGGGGTATGAACATGTAAATCCCATATATTCCATTCAGAACCTCTGTTAATATTAATAGTAGTCATATTATTTGATTTTTGTAATTGAATTCAGTCTGTTTTTTAGAATGGCTTTATTAAAAAAAGAATCCAAAAATTAAATTCCTTTCATGTTTTGTATTGTATTTGAGGAATAAAAACAGGAAACTTATTTCTTATCCCTCAACACCTCATGTAGCAGAGAAATTGCTTCTTCTTTTTCTTTCAACATTCGTTCATACAAAGCAATTTTTTCATCATATAGTTGAACTACTTTATCTAAAGGATTAAAAGTTGGACTATTGAATATTGAACCAGAATTATCATGCAAAGTGCTTGATATAATATTTATTGCTGTACCTTGTTCGAGTTCAGTAATGGCTTCCACTGGAATATCCAAGGCTTTTGCGACTTTATCTAATACATCCTGTTCCAGTTTTTCTTTTTTCTCATAGCTGGATAGAGTGGCTTGCGATACTCCAATTTGTTCTGCCAACACATCCTGATTGATATTACGCCATTCTCTCCAACGGCGAACATTAGCTCCATGATTGCTTTTCTTTATTGCTGCTTCCATAAGCCTATATCTTTGTTTTTTACTTAATTAATCGTAAAAATAAGAATTAAATCGAGTAATAATTTATTTTGTCATCAAAATATATTAACATAAAGTTAGCTGATATTATTAATAGTATTTCTAATATCATATCTATTCCTTTAATATTTTATAAGATAGGTATGCTGTTACTTTGCTGTATGAAAAAAATAGGTAGTATACAAATACGGTATATAACAGTCTATAGTCATTTTTCTCCCAGATTATTTGCAAGAGAGTGTTTGGTTCCACAAATCCGCTTAAACGGAAAATGGCTTAGAGAAGCAGGTTTTGATGTTCAAGACCGTATAAAAATAGTGGTTTCCAATAAATGCTTAGTAATTATACCCGATGAAAAAAGGGAAGATTTATAAAATTCTTTTTTACAGGATTAGTTTTTATTTTCGTCGGGATTCTATTTTTAAGGTTATTGTATTTATCTCTGAACCAATCTATGATATTTTCGCCATTTAGATTTAAGTGCAACTTGTTGGGATTATCAGGTTATTTATCTGTTTTGAGGTTAATGTCTTCTGCCTTGACTTTCTGTTTATGTTGTGATGAAAAAGAAAGGGAACGATTTGGGAGTAAGATTTCTACCTTTGAATAATTTCTTTATATATTCGATGACTAAACCAATCTTCTGACAAAGGTATGCTTTTCATAATCGGAAACAGTTGGTGTATTTGGTTCTATTCCTCTTGTAATTTGTATGGCACATCTTGACAGGTAAAATAGATTGTATTCAATACCATCAATAGAAATATCTACTTTTTAAAATAGACTTAAACTGTTTCCTTAAACTTCCTTTAATTCGTGAACGGAAAATACAATCAATACTTCTTCTTTTTTCAAATCGTTATTTGATACGTCATTATTACTTTTCTATATGAGAAATGTAATAATAAATTGAGCCATTTCAGGTTCTTTCTTTAATTTTTCTTTCAATAATCCTTTGGCTTGAAGACAAAGAGCTGCAATATGAAAAGATATAAAACGAGCACCAAAACATACAATCGATTTTAGATTCTCAATATTTACAGTTAAACGTTTTCTTTTCAATCTAGGTTACTCTTCTGCCCTATTTCAATGAAGGGTAAATAAAAAGATACACACCCTCGTATTATTTGCAAAAAAGTATGTATTTTTCATTCATTCTTTATATAAAAGCGACTAGTAAATTTTAATGCAGACAGTATATTCTTCCTTCTTTTTACGAATTACACATGTGTTTTTTATCTTGCGCAAAGATTATATAAGCTGGTATACAGCTATTTACCTATAATTTTTTTTCGGTGCTCAAATCCCCAATCTAGAAGATGCTTAATAATAGTTCTCAGTGTTTTCCCGTATTCTGTAAGTTCATACTGTACCGTTATGGGGTGGGTATCCAAAACCGTTCTTTTGACCAATCTATTTATTTCCAAATCCTTGAGCTCCTTACTTAGCATTTTATTAGATATACCTTTCACATCATTCAACAGATCCGAAAAACGTCTTTTGCCATGATAGCAAAGGGAAGCAAGAATTGAAATTTTCCATTTTCCACTTAACACATCCATTGTATCATGGATAGCCATTATACGTTTTTCCCAATCATTGTTACAACTATTATTATCTTCCATTATAAGCTACTATGTTACTTCAAGGTTACTGTTACTTTTGTATACTATGTTACAAAAGTATATAAATAAAGTTTAATTTTACAATGATGAAATCAATATTATAAACAATAAAAAGGAATATTATGTTATTGGAAGATTTAAGATGGCGCTATGCCACAAAAAAAATGAATGCCAGAGTGGTAAGTTTAGAAAAGTTAAACTATATTTTAGAAGCAGCACGTTTATCTCCGTCGGCTTCGGGGTTACAACCATATAAGATTATTGTAATATCAGATAAAGAATTATTAGAGAAGATTAAGAGTGTCGCTTTTAATCAAAATCAAATTATAGATTGCTCACATTTACTTGTATTTGCTTCCTGGGACAGGTATACAAACGAAAGAATCACAAAAGTTCTCAATTACATAATGGATGAGCGGGATCAACCGTATAGTACCATGGAATCATACAAAAAGATTATTATAAACCATTATGAGAACATGGATCCGGAAAGTCAAGCTCATGATGCAGAAAAACAATGCTATATAGCATTTGCCATGGCAATTGCAGCTGCGGCAGAACAAAAAGTTGACACAACTCCTATAGGTGGTTTTCGTCACGATATGTTAGATAAGCTTTTGCAATTGAAAGGTAGTGGTTACAAGAGTACTGTAATATTACCCCTCGGCTACAGGGATATAAATAAAGATTGGCTGGTAAATCAAAAAAAAGTCAGAACTCCTAAAGAAGACTTTATTAAAGAAATGACTATTGCTGATGCTTCAGAAATAAATTCTCAAGATTTTACGCAAAGTTTGGGCGAAAATTTCTGATTTGAATAAAACTGTTAAATATTAAAAGTGTTAATTCTTATTATCATTTAGAGATATTAGAAAAAGGATAAAAGGTGAACAAGAAAAACTATCTTATGAACCTCGACCTTTAAATCCTGATGAAATAAAAACTTTTCATAAAGTTAATTCTTTAGTATTGGAAAATTGTTATAAAAACAAACAAATGATTATGTCTTCAAATTCACCTTGGCCAGGCTTGGATTATATTGACAAAAGCAACAATACTATTGGAGTCTACTTATATTATTACATGCCTACAGAAATAAATTTGAAATAAAAAATAGAATAAATAATTAATGACGAAAGATTAGCTAACTTAATCCTAAATCTTTAAATTGTATTTGATTTTTATAACTTTGAAAGATGAAAAAAATCGAAACAATTCAAGATTTCTATAAAAAATTATCAGGTAACAATCACATCAAACTAAATAATGATGGTATAGGTCATTTTAATGTTTTTCCGAGAGGTTACTGCTCTCCTACTGCATCTTTCCATCGTCGCGATTTTTTCAAAATATCACTAATTACCGAAGGCACCGGAGTAATACACTTTGCTAATGAAAGTTTCACGATAAACCAACCGGCATTATTTTTTTCGAATCCTTTGATTCCTCATTCATGGGAGCCTACATCCCCCAATCAATTGGGATGGTTCTGCTTATTTACCGAAGAGTTTATACAATCATGGGATCATTCGTTTTCAGTTAAAAATTATCCAATGTTCCGTAGAGGAGAAAATCCGATTATCCTTCTAGATGAGGAAGCAACAGAAGATTTATCTTATATATTTCGAAAAATAATGCAAGAAATGAGCTCTGATTATATTTATAAATACAGTAAACTTAGAAATTACTTACAGCTCATTATCCATGAAGCTTTAAAACTTTACCCTGAGATAGGTTCACGCAACAAGCAAATAGATGCTGCTCATCGTATCACATACCATTTTTTAGAATTATTGGAGAATCAATTCCCGATAGAGAATACAGATATGCCGCTAAAATTGAGAACTGTACAAGACTTTGCACTAAAATTATCAGTACACGAGAACCACCTCAATAGCGTTGTAAAAGAGGTTACCGGAAAAAATACTTCTCAACACATAGCCTTTCGCATTAGCGAAGAGGCTAAAGCCCTGCTAAAAAACACAAACTGGACAGTAACTGAAATAGCTTATAGTTTATCTTTCGAATATCCTTCTCACTTTACATCTTTTTTCAAAAAGAACGTAGGTATGTCCCCAAAAGAATACAGATTGAAAATTATTTGATATATATAAAAACACCTTTGATATGTGTTAATTCATTTCGAATATCTACACTTAATTTTGTGAGATAAAAACTAGATAAGTCATGAAATATCGAAAATTGGGAAAGACAGACGAACAAGTGTCTGCAATAGGATTAGGATGTATGGGCATGTCTCATGTCTATGGTGAAAAAAATGATACAGAAAGTATTGCCACTTTACATAAGGCATTGGATCTAGGAATTAATTTCTGGGATACAGCAGATTTTTACGGAAATGGTGAAAATGAGAAGCTTATATCCAATGTTTTAAAACCAAATAGAGATAAAATATTTATTGCTACTAAATTCGGTTTTAAATACACAGGCGAAAATCATTTGGCAAGTGTTTTTGATGGCTCTCCTAAATGGATGAGACAGGCAGTAGAATTGAGCCTAAAAAGATTAAAAATTGAGTGTATAGACCTCTATTACGCTCATCGTGTAGATCCAAACATTCCTATAGAAGAAACTGTGGGAGCAATGGCAGAATTGGTCAAAGAAGGGAAAGTTCGTTATTTAGGATTATCCGAAGCTTCATCGGCAAGCATCCGTAAGGCAAATGCTATTCATCCCATCGCAGCTTTACAGAGTGAATATTCATTGTTGACCCGTGATATTGAAAAAGAAATTTATCCTACACTAACAGAGTTAGATATTGCTCTTATACCTTTTTCGCCTCTAGGTAGGGGTATGTTTACAGAGAGTTTTGATATATCCAATTTTCTTGAAAATGATATTCGTTTTCAGTTGCCTCGCTTCCAAGGTGAGCACCTGGTAAATAACCAAAAGCTGATGAATGAGCTGACAGCCTTTGCTCATGGAAAAAATATTAATACATCACAATTGGCTTTGGCTTGGATTTTAGCAAAAGGAGACAATATTATACCTATTCCCGGAACAAAGAAACGCAAATACCTAGAAATGAACGCAAAAGCAGTAGATGTAGAGCTAAGTAATACTGAAGTTGCAGAAATAGAATCAATCATCGCTAAATATCCAAATACAGGTGATCGCTACACAGCCGAGGCTATGAAGCTAGTTAACAATTAGAAAATAATTGATTAATGCTTAAAAATAAGTTAGCTGTTATAACGGGAGGAAGTGATGGTATTGGACTTGGTATTGCTTCAGTTTTTGCTCAAAATGGAGCTGATCTATGTCTTATTTCAAGGGATATTGAAAAACTAGAAAAAGCCAAATTACAGTTACGCGCATACCATGTAAATATTCATACTATATCGGCAGATGTATCAGTATCTGAAAATGTAAAGAAAACCGTGGAGACAATATTAGCAATAAACCCATCTGTAGATATATTGGTCAACAATGCGGGAATTGCTCGGTTTATACCCTTTGAAGATAGCAATGAAGATGTCTTGGATATGCATATCAATTTGAATATTAAATCGATGTATCTGATAACAAAAGCTCTTTATTCCTCTCTGATAGACACCAAAGGTTGTGTAATCAATATTTCATCTTATTTTGCAGATCGAATGCTACAGGGAAGAAATTCAACAGCCTATTCTCTAACTAAGGGAGCTGTAGATTCATTTACCAAATCTTTGGCATTCGAAGCTGGAAAAAAGGGAGTGAGAGTGAATGCTATTGCTCCAGGAAGTATAGAAACTCCTCAACTTCTACACAACTTGCAACAAATGGAGGAAGAGAAACAAATACAATTCCAAAATATGATATCAACGATATATCCCTTGCAAAAAATAGGAGAACCTAATGATATTGCCCAAACGGCTTTATTTCTAGCCTCTGATATGGCTAAGTGGATTACTGGCACAATCGTACATGTGGATGGAGGACTAATGGTAAACTGACGTGTTGCAAATTAGGTAGTTGCATTTATATTTGAAATTATTATTTGTCTCTCTGTATGCTATTTTATATGACTCTTACATTGTAGATTGTTCTGAAAATGGATCTCTTTCTATAAACTCTATAACTTCTCCATTAGGGCTGTAGACTAAAGCATTCTTAACCAACATTGCTTTTAAGCTTAAATCATCAATTAATTCTATTTCAGATAATGGACAACAAGTTGTTGCTCCATTTTCTATTGCATACTTATATGCCAACTCTGCATTTGAAACAGTAAAGCAAATGTGTAAAATAGCATTTTCTATGTATTCTTCATTTTCTTTCTTTTTCCTCCCTTGTGTAGGCATGTCAGCATCTTTATCACAAATTTCAATATAAATATTGGCTATAGGATGGTACATCATCGTGCATCTTTTTATATTAAACTGAGTTAAAGACCATGAATGTACTGCTTCAAAACCTAATGATTTATAAAAATTTGTGGTTACTTCAAAGTCTTGTGCTTTAATATTAAAATGATGAAATCTTATTATCTGATTCATATCTGATTTTTTACAAATATATTTTTATTCAGAAATAAATACCTACTGCTTACAAAATTGTAAGTTAGGAGAAAAGATGATCTATAAAGCAGATATATTTATCTTTAATTATCATCTCATACTTTCATAGAAATCACTTAGAGAGAGTAAAATTGAAATTAGTTTAGTACCATTTGTTGTTAAAGTATAGAGTGAACTATTTTTTGTTTTTTCTTTTTGAACAAGTTTATCCTCTACAAGCTCGTTTAAATGTTTACTCAGAATTCGATCACTAATATCCGGTAAAACTTTTTTAAATTCAGAATAATAAACAGGATTACTCATCAAAGTAAATAAAATGGGCAACTTCCATCTTCCATGAAAGAGTAAAAGAGAGTTGTAAGCATTACAATATTTTTTTAGCGATATTTCATTTAGATAATTCGTAGAAGTTAATTTACGCATATTTATGAATGATTTAAATTAGAATAATCTGTGGTGTATTGTTATTTTAGATAACTGATATTGGGCATTATAAATATTCTCTTTTTTCAAAAATTATTGAAATTAGAAAAACGCATTTTACCATAAGCTAATTGACAACTGATAATAAGAGTCTATTGAACACTAATCAAACTTGAGGCATAAATTTGATTGCATTCTCCTGATAGAATAGCCTTATTCTCGAAATTAGTTGATGTTTCCTTTCTCTTACCCATTACTTACAAAAATGTCAGTACCATACAATTAGGTGTAAATATACAAATAATGATGCATTGTATATAGTATATACTTTTGTCATCTTTAATTAAAATATGTATATGTTTTGAAAAGGATTATCTTGTTAGCCTTGATAATAAGTATGGGTATAACAGTTTTTTCTCAAGATAAAATAACATTGAAATCAACCCATTATAACAATGAAATCCTT
>NZ_JAMBJZ010000083.1:0-9271 GCF_025291155.1 Apibacter sp. | reverse complement strand
AGCCTTTTATTATATGCTATGATTCTAAGATACTCATTTCCTGATAGGCTAATTTAGTATAACAACAAAATATAAACATATCTGCTACTTGTTGTAATCTAGTTTGCGAGAAGGTATAATTTTCTAACTTCTTCAATTCTTCTGTAGTAAGATACAATACCTTATTTTCAATCCTTCTAGGCTTATATAGGAGAAAAAGGATCAGTAATAATAAAATCCTTTTGCTATGGTTAATTTAATTATTTTCTTAATTCTCTGAATGGATTTATTAATAGTAATCTGCTTTTGATTTTTATTAATCTTTAAATAGTAATCAAAATCTTTTAAGAATTTCAGGTTTATATCTTCTAAAAGGAAATTATTTTTGTTGTACTAATGTTTTATAAAGTTTTTTATATGGCTTCTAGCTTCCTTAAACTTGTTATAAGTAGATTGGGTGTATTCTTTACCAATCAGCTTCTGCATTCTCTCATTATGCAAATCAAATACTTCTAAAAGAGTTTTTGAGACTTTACTATCCTTACCCTTATATTTTAAGTAAATATCTTCTACATCAAAAATCGTTTCCTGTACTTGTAGAAACAAAAAAGCCTGATTAATTTTTTGTTTAATCAGGCTTATCTGTGTATTAACAAAGTTATTTTCTTGATTTTGAGGTTTTGCTTTTTGCTCCCTATTATTCCAATAATCAGGATTTATAAATAATCCTAATGAAAATACCTTTCTTTTACTTAAATATGTTAATTTACATCTTAATGGTGCTATGCCTTTTACATTTGTATTAACTTTATCTAATACAAATAATATATGTAATTTACTGTTATTCATGTTTTTATTTATTTTTAAGGGTATGCCTTTTCAATAAGTAGGGTATGCCTAATTGTATGCCTTTATTCAGCACGAAGTAATAAAATAGAAAATATCTATACGCAGTAAAATAACCTAACTCCCTGATTTTAAACAAAAAAAGAGAACCAGTTTTCTGATTCTCTTACTTGGTAGCGGGAACAGGACTCGAACCTGTGACCTTCGGGTTATGAGCCCGACGAGCTACCTACTGCTCCATCCCGCGTTGTTTGTGAGTGCAAATATACAACAATTTTCTTATGAACCAACTATAATTTCATTTTTTTAAAGTAAAAGTTCAATTTTTTACAAATTTCATTCAATTTGTTGTTAAAATGTAAAAGTTATAGTGCTGAAATATAACGTTTTATTTAATTTTTTCTAATTGTAAAAAAAAATCATCATTTATTAAAAAAATAGACGTAAACGAAAATTCTAGTAGTAAAGTAATAAGTATTTCTATGAATGATAGCGATAATATGAGAAAAAGAAACTCTTACTTTTTAGCATCGTTAGGTAGATTTATATAAAAGATTTATTAAATAGGAGAGAATATTCAGAAAAAATATCAGCAACTATTGATTTAAAAAAATATAAAATGGAGACGTTTCAAATAATAACCTTTTATAATGAAGAATTTTATAAAGCTTTAAATTCATCCCATTTTCCTTTTGCAGCTAGTTCTGCCTGCTTTGGCCAGCTCGTAGGATTGTGTATGCGGTATGAAGCTCCTTCGTACAATTCAAGAATATTATTTAATGATTCAACGGATTGCTGAGCTAGTTGTTCCCAAGTAAATATTCCACTTTCATTTAAGAAAAATTCAATCCTTTCACCAATTCCTTCAATAATTTTTAGATCATCCTTATGGATAGGAGTGGCCTCTTTTTTATCCTCCTTCTCATTTTCCTTTTCGTTTTCGTTTATTGGAGTTGAGATATTATCATGAGGAATTGACGATCTTCTTCTGATTTTTCCACCGGTATATAAGACCTTCATGGTTTCAATCTTATCAATATGCGTTGCTAGTTCACTTTTTAAAAGCTCATTTTCTTTTTCAATTTCCGTAACATTTTTTTCCTCCTTTTTACCAAAAAGTAAACCTATACAATAAAAAAGCAAGGCTGTAACTAATAAAGGAATAAAAACTACCAAAATGGCCTTTATAAAAGCTTTTGTATTTGGATCATCGCTACTTAAATCCAATTTACTTAAATCCAGATTTTCTATCCAAATATACCAATAACTAGCTCCTAAAATCCATATTATTCCTGTACTAAGAAAAAACCAAAATAATATTTTTTTATTCATGTAATGGTAATTTAATGTTGAAATTGAATGATAAAGATAAGAAAATCTATTAACATATAGATAATTATCTATTTTAAAGATTTAAATTTGAATTTTTATCTACGTATTTATTAATTAATTTTTTGAATTCTTCCGGTTTATCTAGCTTAACATTTATAGGAAGATAAAATAAAACATCTTTCAATAGTTGAAAATGCTTTAAGCGCGTAAAGTCTTTTTCAGTGGTTAAAATAATTGCGTTTCCTTTTAAATTAAGATAGGTTTTTCCAATCTCATCAACATCAGATTTGGAAAAATTATGATGATCTTTAAATTTTAAATGTGTAACAGTTGAAAATTTTTCTTCAGCATAATCCAATATATCTTGATATTTAGCAATTCCCGTAACTAAAAGAATCGAATACGAAAGAATATCATCAACAGCGAGTGTACGGTTTAAGGATATCACCCGTTTTTCATATATAATAGTAGAAAAAAATAATGATTGATACGGTTGTAATTTTAATTTTTTCTCAATACTATTTTTTTCGTCTTGTGTTAAATCATGAGGACACTTAGTCACTACAACTATTTGTGCCCTTTTAGTGCCATATTGGCCTTCTCGCAAACGTCCCAGAGGTAAAATATGATCTTCATAATATGGATGGTTGTAATCTGTTAAAAGGATGTATAATCCTGCTTTAACATAGCGATGCTGAAAAGCATCATCGAGAATAAAAAGGTCTGGATTAAAATCTTTAATAAGATTATCAATGCCATGAACTCTTTTTTCATCAACCCCCACAATAATTTTATTTTTGAAACGCTCAAAAAATTGCATGGGTTCGTCACCAATTTCTTCATAGGTGGTCTCATAATTAGCAAATTGATAGCCTTTGGTTTTTCTTCCGTAGCCTCTGCTCATGATCCCGATAAGATGAGAATCTTTCAGCAAACCAATGAGATAGATAACAAAAGGAGATTTACCGGTACCTCCTACGCTGAGGTTACCAACGCATATAATGGGCTTTTTATAGCTTTTAGAATGCAAAAGTCCCCAATCAAAAAATTTATTTCGTATATATGTCGCCAGCCAATAGAGACCCGCAAAAGGATAAAATAATATATTCATGCTTAAATTATAAAGCAAAAATATAAATTTATAAGATGATATTTACTTCTCGTTCTAATTGAATATTAAAAATTTTATTAACATCCTCAATTATTGATTTTGACAAGTCATATATTTCTTTGCCGTTTGCATCTCCTAAGTTTACTAAAACTAGGGATTGATTTTTATGAACTCCGACATTTCCTTCTTTTTTCCCTTTCCATCCAGCAAATTCAATTAGCCATGCAGCGGGAAGTTTCACAAGTTGATTTGAAATCTTATAGTAGGGTATTTCGGGATATTTTTTCTGAATATTTTCCAAATGGGCAATCGAAATAATTGGGTTTTTAAAAAAGCTTCCTGCGTTTCCCATGATAGCCGGATCCGGAAGTTTACGTTTCCTAATTTCAATTACCTGATTTCTTATATTAGCTAAAGTGGGCTCATATATTTCTTTTTTTAAGAGTTCCTCTTTTATGTCTCCATAAGAAATTTTTAGATTATGTTTTTTTGTAGTTAATTTAAAAGTGACTTCAATAATAACATACTTATTTTTACCTTCATTCTTAAAATAAGAATCTCTGTATCCGAATTTACAAGATTCGACATCAAATACTTCAATTTCATAAGTTGAAATATTCAATGCCTTTAATTGGTGAAAAGTATCTTTCATTTCAGCTCCATAGGCGCCAATATTTTGTATGGGAGAAGTACCAACATTACCGGGAATTAATGATAAATTTTCTAATCCGCCGTAATTTCTGGATGTACAATAGTGAACGAATGCATCCCAATTTTCACCCGCTTTAGCAGTAATGAGTATATGCTTATCGTCTTCGTCTATTTTTTCTTCAATGCCTTTTAAATTAACTTTAATGACTAACCCGTGAAAGGGTTTAATAAAAAGAATGTTGCTCCCTCCGCCGATAAATAAAACAGGTATGTTTTTATTTTTTGAAAAATCTAACGCTTCCTTGAGCTCATTCAGATTTGAGACCTCTACAAAGAAATCACAAATTGCAGGGACATTAAAAGTAGTATATTTTCGGATATCTATATTTTCCTGTCTGATCATCGATTTGAATTATATTTTTCTAGTCCTTTTTTAATAATTTTAATCGATTGAGTAATGTCTTCTTTATTGATCACGTAAGCAAGTCTGACTTGTTTTTTTCCAAGCTCCTGATTGGAATAAAATCCTTGGGCTGGAGTTAACATAACCGTTCCGTTTTCATATTCGAACTCTTTAAGCATCCAAAGACAAAAATCTTCAGCATTTTCAACTGGTAATTCAACTGTGCAGTAAAACGCTCCTTTCGGTTTGGGACAAATGACTCCGGGAATTTCATTAAGAAGTTTTATAAGCAAATCTCTTCTTTCTTCATATTCTTTTCGCACATTTTCAATATAAGATTTCGGTTCGTAATGAGCTGCATTAGCTATAATTTGACCTACCAGGGAAGGACTTAAGCGAGCTTGTGCAAATTTTAAAGCTATATCTAAAAATTTTTTATTTCTGGTAACCAAGAATCCACTACGAATACCACAAAGACTATATCGTTTAGATTCTGAGTCTACAACAATTACATTTTCTTTAAGTTCCGGAAATTCTAATATGGAATGGAAAGTCAACCCGTCGTAAACGTATTCTCTGTACACCTCATCGGAAATAAGAAAAATATCATTCTTGATTACAATTTCCGCTAATTTTTGCAATTCTTCTTTAGAATAAAGATATCCGGTTGGATTACTGGGATTTGTAATAAGTATTGCCCGAGTTTTCGGAGTGATTAATTCATTGAATTTATCAATGTTCGGAAGTGAAAAACCGGTATCGATAGTAGATACTACAGGAATAATATTAACCCCGATAGATTCGGCAAAGCTATAATAATTTGCGTAAAAAGGTTCGGGAACGATTATTTCATCACCATGATCGCATAAACAGCTTAAGGTAAATGATAAAGCCTCGGATCCTCCGTTGGTAATAATGAAATTATCTCGAGTTAAATCTTCAAAACCTAAAGAGTGATAATACTCTTTTAAAGTGTTTCTATAATCAAAATTTCCTTCAGAAGGCGTATAGGCAAAAATATCTAAATCAATATTTTTTAGAACGTTTATTGCTGTCTGCGGTGATTTTATATCGGGCTGTCCAATATTTAAATGAAATACTTTCAAGCCTTTCTCCTTTGCTTTCACAGCATAAGGAGCAAGTTTCCTTATAGGAGACTCAGGCATGTTTAAACCTCGTGAAGAGAAATTTGGCATAATTTTTTATGTTGTTTTGGAAATTACAAATTTATTGAGTATATTTGTTTAAGGCAAGAAAAATAAATATAAGTTTTTAATTTATAGTTATTCCGAGATAAGCATAATAAAAGAATTTTTACAATTTATATGAAATTGCTAATCTATTTTTTCCTTTTTGTCTTTTACTTTAAATATCTAAAAATAATATTAAAATTTATACTATTTTGATTATGGGAAATAAAAACGTTCAAAATGTTTTAACCGGTATGGTTATAGGGGCTGTAGCAGGTCTTCTTGCCGGTGTTTTAATAGCTCCTGATAAAGGAAAAAACACTCGTAAAAAGATTAAAAGAAAAGCGGAAGATTTAGGGGAGAGTCTTAAAGATTCTTATCATAAATATAAAGATGAGCTGAAGGAAGGATATGATAAGTATAAAAATGATTTTAAGAGAATGAAGGACGAAAAAATTGATCATCTTGCAGAAGAATATGATGAATTAACAAAAAAATAATTACTGAAAATTAAAAAGAGTCTTTTTTTTTGACTCTTTTTTAGTTTTATCACTATATTTTCAATTTTTTATGTTAGGTTTTTTAAAAAAATATATTAATAATAGAATTGAGCTTCTAAAATTGGATTTAACAGAAACCATATCCGGTTTGTTAAGTATAATAATTTTTATAATTATCGTATTTAGCATAGGTATGATGTTTCTGCTTTTAGCCAGTTTTGCACTCGGAATCATGATCGGATCTTATTTTAATAATTTAGGTTTAGGAATTTTAATTATTTCATGTATCTATCTCATACTATTTATTATTCTTCTCACCAATTATTCGAGCATTAGAAAATATATCATGAGAAGGATTATTGAAATGCATTTAAATGTAAAAGAAAATGAACTTAATGACAAAAACTAACGGAAAATATACATACGAAGACTTTTTATTAAGGAAACGCCTTTTAAAAGAGGAAATTAATGAAATGGAAAATAAAATTTCTCTTGATCATTTGTCTGAGTCTTTAGGTATATTGAGCGAGAACGTACGTGATAAAGCATTGCATTTTGTAAAAAATCCAAACCTATTGAATATATTGATAGATTTTGGTATAGGTATGGGTACTGAAAAAGTAATTTCCAGATTTGTCAATAAAAAAACTATATCAGGAAAGTTGATTCTTTTGGCATCTTCCTATTTAACTCCTATTCTCATATCCAAGGGCAAAAATGTGTTGGCAAATATGAGAAACAGATATGAATTCAAGACTTTAAGAAATAATGATGAATCAGAGGAAATTTAATTAGAACTGAGAATATCATTTTTTATATTTTTAATTCTAAAAAATATATTAAAAAAGGCTGTAAAATTTTTACAGCCTTTTTTTTACTAAACTTAATTTTTTAGGTTTATCTTAATTAACAGCAGAGGATAATTCTGCACCTGCTTTAAATTTAGCAACTTTTTTAGCAGGAATTTTAATCTTAGCTTTAGTTTGAGGATTAATACCTTCTCTTGCGCTCCTACTAGAAACTGAAAATGTACCAAAACCTACAAGAGTAACTTTATCTCCTTTCTTTAAAGCTTTTGTTACATTATTTAAAAATGAATCCAAAGCTTTTTTTGCAGCTGCTTTAGTAATATCAGCTTCAGTGGCAATAGCATCAATTAATTCTGATTTGTTCATTTGATTTAATTTTAATAAGGTTTATTTATCTTAATTTGACAAAGGTAGTGTTTTGTTTGATATAAACAAGCAAAATCCCTCTTTTTTTCGCTCTAACAAAGAATACTTTACATTTTTGTGAAAGAAAAGGGTTTATTTTTTTATACCGTTTGTTTAAAAAATGACCTTATCTAATATTAAATTACCATTTTCAGTATATTTCAAAAGATCATTTTTTATAAAACTGAAAATCAGTCCTTTTTCTTTTTCCGGATAAAGTAAATGTACATTGGCACCCGCATCTAAAGTAAAGTATAAATGGGTATTGGATTCCCTTCTAAATTTCCATATTTTATCTAATATAGCCAATGTATTTGGCTTAAATAAAATATAAGCGGGAGAAGAGGTCATCATCATGGCATGTAAAGATAATGCTTCATGTTCCACAATTTTACCGAATTGTTCCAAATCTCCAGATTGTAATACTTGACTCATATCGGATAAATTTTTACTTGCCTCTTTAAATCGAAGATCTGCATAGGGATGTCCGTTCATTAAGCTATGTCCTACTGTGCTGCTTACTTGTTTTTGTCCTTCATCTACAAGTAAAATAGTATCTTGCATTTCTTTGAAAATTGGTGCTATTTCAAAAGGAAAAGAAACTGCATATAAATCTGAGCTTGAAGGAATATCTGAATTTTTACCCCAAATGGCTAAACCGCTATAAATAGATCTGCATGCGCTTCCTGATCCCATTCTGGCTAAAAATGAAGCTTTCATTAACTTAAATTCTTCAGTTGTAATTTCACCTAGCATTTCGCTCATTTCCATTAGACATTTTGCCAATGCTCCGAATCCTGAGGCTGAAGAAGCGATTCCACTGCTGTGAGGAAATGAATTTTTTGTGTATATAGAGTAGGAGTAGCTATCAATGAAAGGTAAAAAACGTTTTAAGGAAAGAAAATAGGTGTATATTTTAGAAGAAAATTTTTCTTGAAATTGATTATCAAGATATAACTCAACTGAAAAATCATTTGATTTTTTAAAAGTTATACTTGTTTCTGTAAAACTATTCGTAAGAGTATAACTTATTGATGGATTTGCCGGTAATTGAAAATCATATTTTCCCCAGTATTTAACTAATGCTATGTTCGAGCTACATCTTGCTTTTACTTCTCCATTTGCAACTTCCTTATGAGAGTGCGTTGGAATAAAATTTTCCTCATTCATTATTTATTATTTTTATATTGTAGATAATTTTTTGCATGTATATTTAAAGAATCTTCTAAAGAAAGAAAGGAATATGATAAATACTGCTCTAACTTGTCATTTGAATATTTATTTTGTGATATTAAAGCAAAATAAGCTGATTTGCTTATTCTCTTTTTACTTGACAAAAATTGAGACCAAAAGGCCATTTTTTTTAGTTGAGAATTTGTAATTTCAATTGGAGGTTTCATTTCAAATGCACTTCTTAATTGGCAGATTATTTCCTTATATGTGACATTTCTTGCAGTTACTATATACTTATCATTATTAATAAGATCTTCCATTAATCGAATGCATACTTCGGCTAAATCTGAAGCATCAATAAATGCGGTTGAACCGGATGTATAAAAAGCACGGTCAGCATAAGTCATTTCATATAATAACTTGTTGGCTCGTTCCCAATTTCCCGAACCTATCACTATTCCCGGATATACTACCAATACTTTTAATCCTTCTTGCGAGCCTCTCCAAACCTCCATTTCTGCTCCATATTTAGAACATGCATAAGAGGAATGATTTCTTTTAAAATTCCATTCAGCATTTTCATTGATAATTGATACATCAAAGTTTGGGTCTAAAGTAGCAATGGAGCTAAAAAAGCAAAATTTATCAATTTTATTAGTGATCGATAAATTAATCATATTTTGAGTTCCTTCAATATTGATTTTATTGAGCAACTTTTTTTCTTTTTCATTAAAACTTACTTTTCCGGCAGCATGATATACTTCTGTTACTCCTTCAAATGCATTTTGCAATGAAGTGATATCAAGAATATCCCCTTCAATCCATTGTAATGAATCGTATAAAACTTTATATCTTTCAGGTTCATGAATTTT
>NZ_JAMBJZ010000082.1:8045-9336 GCF_025291155.1 Apibacter sp. | reverse complement strand
GAATTTCAATTTGGAAATACTTTTTTAACAACAGTATTTTCAGAGCAACAATCGGAAGCCAGAAATATTACCGTTCAAGGAGGAGGGGTGCTAAATAATTTCAAAATCAAAGCTATTGATTACGATGAAAATCAACATTACTTCTTAACCCATTATTTTAGAGATAATTATGATAAGTCCCTGGAAAATTATCCGGTAATAGCTTCTACTATTAATATTACCAAAATTGAAGTGTGGAGAATTGATTTAGGAAATTCAAATTTACAAGAGCAACATCCAGTTATAGCTTTAAGAGATTTAGGGGAATCCAATACTGGACAGTTACCGGATAATTCAAATATAAATTTATATAATACAATTTCAACCCTTGCTGGAATTAGAGATGCTTCGACAACTTATAATACAGTTAACGGCGTTTCGTTACCGGTTGTGCCAACCTCAGCTTCACCATCTACCGTTAAAAATTATGAAAGCGGTAAAGAATTTGTGGTTCACAAAAGAGTAAAAAAATTATCTGAATCTGAATATTCTTACCATGCGCAATTAGGATATATATCATTGAATCAGAAGTTAAATAATGATCAACTATTAGCGGTAGCTTTTCAATATACAGATTCGAAAAATCCAGGTAAGATTTATAAAGTCGGAGAATTTTCCAATGAAGTAACAGGAGTATTAATATTAAAATTATTGAAGCCTAACCAAATTGTTTCTCCTGAATCTCCTATGTGGGACTTAATGATGAAAAATATTTATTCTATGGAAGCTTCACAAATTTCTTCAGAAGGTTTCATGTTAAATGTTATGTATCAAGATGCCTCTCAAGGGAAAATAAATTATTTGCCCGATCCCAATGTTAGAAATATGCAGTTAATGCAATTATTAAATTGGGATAGATTAAATCAAAATAGTGATGCAACTGACAGCGGAAAAGGAGACGGTATTTTTGACTTTGTAGAAGGGGTTACCATAAACTCTCAAAAAGGTAAATTGATATTTACCAAAGTAGAGCCCTTCGGTGAATACTTAAAAACCAAATCGGTAGACGGGAAGTATATTTTTGAAAAATTATATAAAGATTTAAAAGGGAGTAATACAGTTACTTCTGATCCCCTAGCAAATAGATATACTATAGAAGGTAGATTTAAAGGAAGTATAGGAAACGGTATTTCACTAGGTGCATTTAATGTACCAAGAGGTTCGGTACAAGTTTCAGCCAATGGGCAAACTTTAACGGAAGGGGTAGACTACGTAGTGGATTACCAAATGGGAATGGTAACAATCATAAATG
>NZ_JAMBJZ010000082.1:0-8035 GCF_025291155.1 Apibacter sp. | reverse complement strand
AGTTCCCATTAATATAAGTTTGGAAAACCAATTTGCATTTAATATGCAAAAGAAGAGATTTATGGGATTAAATGTAGAGCATAAATTTAATAACGACTTTATTGTTGGAGCAACATTCCTTAACTACAAAGAAAGACCTCTTACACAAAAAGTACAATTTGGATCAGAACCCGTTAATAATTCCATGATTGGATTTAATATGATGTTGAATAAGGAATTCCCTTTCTTAACAAAACTTACCAATTGGATACCGGGAATCAAAACCGAAGCGGAATCTAATATGAGTTTTAAAGTGGAAGGCGCTGCTTTATTGCCGGGACAAAATAAAACTATCAATGATAATTCTTATATAGATGATTTTGAAACAACAGCTTCAAAAATAAGTTTAAAAGAGCCCGGATATTGGGGAATAGCCAGTAAGCCAGAAAAAGAAGGGACCTACATGAACGATATAAAAAACGGTAATGGAAGGGCTCTAATAAGTTGGTATAATATTGATCCAAGATTTTTCGGAATCGGAGGAGGTCAACCTGCGGGTATAGATAATAATGCGCTTTCCCTACATTTACAAAGACGGGTTAAATATCAAGAAATATTTACAGATAGAGATTATATAGCGGGAGAGCAGCTATATATGAATACATTTGATGTATCTTTTTATCCGAAAGAAAGAGGGCCTTACAATTTCAATACACTCAATGAAGACCCAGAAAAAGATAGATGGGGGGGATTAATGAGACCAATTTCAGTAACTAATTTTTCGGAAGCTAATATAGAATATGTAGAATTTTGGATGATGGATCCTTATGCTGACAGTAAATCACCGGGATCAAATCCTTTAGGAAATAATCCCGAATTAATAATACAATTAGGTAATGTATCCGAAGATGTCTTAAAAGATGGATTTATGCAGTATGAAAATGGTATTACTGATGATTTAAGCCTAATGACAACCACAAATTTAGGTAAGCAACCCAAAAATTATCCTTTAGTATATGCTTTTGATACTAAAGGAGATGAAAGGAAGAAACAAGATGTTGGTTACGATGGTTTAATGAGTTCTGAAGAAGCAGACTATTATAAAAGTAAAGGATATAATATTGGAAACTATGCCAATTATATAAATCCTATAACCGGTGAAATTGATCCTTCTGGAGACGATTACGTATTTTATTTGAATGGTGCATGGGATTCTTCTAAAGATAAAAGTTCTATTATAAACAGATATAAATATTATAGAAACTTAGAAGGTAACTCTCCTGCCAATTCTATGGATGCTTCATCAGCATCTCCGGATACAGAAGATTTAAATAAAGACTTCAATCTGGATGAAACGGAAAATTATACACAATATCGTTTATCATTATTAGACTCGAATTTAAGAAATAGTCAAAATTCTTTTGTAGTAGATAAAAAAGAAGTAGAAGTATCACTTCCTAATGGAAAAAAGGGTAATACAACATGGTATTTAGTGAGAATCCCGGTTAGCGATTATGAATTTGGTTCTTCTGAAATATTAAATAATGTACGCTACATTCGTATGCTAATGAAAGGATTTTCCAATACAGCTACCTTACGTTTTGCGACTTTAGATTTAGTTCGAAGCGATTGGAGAAAGTATGAAAAAAATATTTCCTCAATAACTGGTGAAAGTAAACAAGATTCAGACGAAGGAACAGCAACACTTTTACCTGTCTCAAACGTGATCATTAGTGCAGTAAATTTAGAAGAAAATTCTACCTCTCGTCCGCCTTATGTATTGCCTCCGGGAATTAGTAGAGAAATATTAGGAAATACTACCGGAACACAAATGCAAAATGAATCTTCGTTGAAATTAGAAATAAAAGATTTGAAAAATTCTGAACCTAGAGGTATTTATAAAAATATAGCGCTGGATATGAGACGATATAAAACATTAAAAATGTTTGTACATGCTCAAAATATGCAAGATGTATCCAGTAATATTGTAGATAAAGAAGCTAAATTCTTTATCCGTATAGGTAGTGATTTATCAGATAATTATTATGAATATGAATTTCCATTAAAATACACTCCCAATACAGCTACCTCTTCTATTGATATATGGCCTATTGAAAATACAATTGAATTAAGGTTAAAAGATTTAGTAGCCGCTAAAAATGAAAAAGATAAAAATAACCTTTATAATAGTACTATACGCTATCGTAGCCATGTTACCGGTAGTGATGATAAAATTATATATGTAAAAGGTAGGCCCTCAATAGGCAATGTAAACTCAATTATGATGGGGGTAAGAAATACTTCTACCTTAGAAAAGCATATTGTCTTATGGTTAGATGAACTTCGCTTGACTGATATTGATAATGAAGGAGGATATGCAGCCAATGCAAGTATTAATTTTAATCTTGCAGATTTTGCTCAAATATCCGCATCCGGAACCTATCAATCCGTAGGTTTTGGAGCAATAGATAGTAAACCGAGTGAAAGAAGCCAAGATGAAACCAAGCAATATATGGTTAGTGCGGCGGTGAATGTAGATAAAGTTCTTCCGGAAAAATGGGGTATGAAAATACCTGTAAGTATTAGCATGTCAGAGACCTTTATAGATCCTAAATATAATCCATTGGATAATGATGTGAAGTTAAAAAATGACCCAAGAAAAAGTGAACTTAAAAAAGTGGTAAGAAGTTATTCATCACAAAAAAATATTTCTTTATCCAATTTTAGAAAAGATAGAACTACAAGTAAACAACCAAGGTTTTATGATGTGGAAAACTTATCAGCTTCTTTTTCATATTCAACTGATTATTTTAGAGATATTTATACAACATATAGCTTATATCAAAATTTACAGGCATCTTTAGATTATAATTTTTCGCCCAAAGGTATTTATTATCAACCTTTTAAGAAATTAAATGTAGTTCAGGATACCAGTAGATTTGCCAAATATTTAAGATGGCTAAAAGAAATTAATTTTAATCCGGTACCTACTCGTTTATCATTTAAGATAGATATTGCCAGAACCTATAATGAGTTCCAATATAGAGATATTAATGCATATCTTAATAATAATCCGAGTAGTTACAGTTCAACTTTTGCTAACAATTTTTTGTTCGGGTGGCAATATAACATAGGATTCAATCTTACGCGTTCTTTAAAGTTAGATTATTCATCTGGAACAAGGACTATATTGGATGATATAGGAAACGGCGTACCCGACGATGGTATGATATGGAACGGTTTATTAAATTCGGGAAGACCTATAAATTATAACCAAAGATTCCAATTAAATTATAAATTACCTATTCATTTGCTTCCATATATGGATTTTACCTCTATGGAATTAGGATATACAGGGCAATATGATTGGCAGGCAAGCTCAAGTTTTCAAACTTCATATGATCCTACAAATGCTGATCCAAGAAAGAGAAGTTTAGGTAATACCGCACAAAATGCTCAAACTATAACAGCAATAGGTAATGTAGATTTTAGCAAGTTTTATAATTACTTTACTAACTATAAAAAATTTAAGGAAAAGAGAAGAAAAAGACAAAGAGAAATAGATTCTTTAAATAGAGCTTATGAATCAAATTTTGCTCTGAAAAAACCTAAATCATATAAAAAATATACATTAAAAACTAAATATAAAGCTACCGATTACCTTTGGATGATAGCAAGTAGTTTCAAAAGAGGACAAATTCAAGTGAATGAAAATAAAGGTACCATTTTGCCTGGATTTTTACCGGAACCAAGTTTCTTTGGAGTAGGAAGATATGCTGGTTCCAAAAGCGGCCCTACTTTTGGTTTTCTATTTGGGTCTCAATTTGATTTAAGAAATAAAGCGGTAACAGAAGGTTGGATTTCCTTAAATGAATATATGACCAATCCATATGTAAAAAACAATAACTCGCAGGTTTCCGCTACCTTACAGTTAGAGCCCGTTAATCAATTACAGATAGATTTAAATATTATGAGAAATCACCAAAAAACTCTATCTCATTCAGGGTTTAATTCTATAGATCCTATCACTGGACAAATGGCTAATACATTTGTAAATCAATCTGCTATGTTCAGTTCCACAGTTATATCCATAGCTACGGCGTTTAAATCAGGAGAATATGTATATAATAAGATGATCAGCAATTCCATGATATTGTCTCAAAGAGTAGCTGAAAAACAAGGACAGCCGTTAGTTGATGCTAATAATGATGGCTACATAGATGGTTATGGATTAACAAATTCAGAGGTTTTATTACCATCATTTGTATCAGCCTTTACAGGAAGAAGTGCAGGTAGTCAAAAATTGGGTTATAAACGCAATATGCCAATTCCTAACTGGAAGATTACCTATGGTGGTCTAAAAAATATACCACTTATAAATTATTGGTTTAAAGAGTTTAGAATTAATCATAGTTATGTTTCAAATTATACAGTTAACGGCGTACAAACTAATCCTGATTACTACCTATTTCAAAACGATTCTACCGCTCCGGAAAAAGATATGAATGGAAACAGATACAATTATTATACCTATGGAACGGCAGTAATGTCAGAAGGATTTAGTCCATTAGTTGGAGTAGATGTAACTATGAGAAATAATATTCAGATAAGAATAGCATATAATAAAGATAGAATATATTCTCTCGGTTTGACAAATTATACGTTGCAAGAAGATTATGGCAATGAAGTAGTCTTCGGTTTAGGATATATAGTTAAAGATGTTAAATTAAAACTAAGATATAGAGGAGCTACAAAACCTTTGACAGGAGATTTAAATATACGTGGAGATATTTCTATAAGAGATAATAAAACAACCATCAGACGTTTAGTGGAATTAGACTCACAAGTAACTGGTGGACAAAATTTAGTATCATTAAAATTTTCAACTGATTATAGTTTTACTAAGAATTTTAATCTTAAATTCTTCTACGAGCAAATGATAACAAAATATAAAGTTTCAACTGCTTATCCCCTTTCTACTATAAGAGCTGGCTTAAGTGCTACTTTTACTTTTGGTAATTAAAAAAAAGTAAGTACATTTGATTATATGATAATACCATCAGAACTATTGTATAGTTTACAACATATTTGGGTAAAAATAGTAAAAGAAAATGTGGCTTATGTTGGAATTACTGATTACGCTCAAGAACAGCTCGGTGATATCATATATGTAGATGTTGAAAGCATTGGCACTACTTTGAAAATTAATGAAATTTTCGGAAGTCTTGAAGCAATAAAAACTGTCACAGATCTCTATATGCCCTTAGATGGAAAAGTTTTGGATGTAAACTCTGAATTGTTAAGCGATCCGAGTTTAATAAATACAGATTCCTATGGAAAAGGGTGGATAATAAAAATTAAGCTAGTGAATATCCTAACAAACCATTTAATTAATGCTGAAAAATATAAAGAATTGGTTAGTTGAACATCATAAAAAAATACGATTTATACTTATTATATATTTTTGTATTTTAACTTGGTTATTGTTACGAGCCCCCAAAGGTAATAAAGAGTTTTTAAAATTCATGCCTCTTTATAATGATAAGCTAATTCACATGTTAACTTTTTTAGGACTTTCTTTATTAGCAAAAATAGCATATCCTAAAAAAAATCAATTTCTAATAATAGTTTTAGGAACTCTGTACGGCATAATAATTGAATTTTTTCAAGAGTATATGAAATTGGGAAGAACATTTGAATATTCTGATATGATCGCAGATTGTTTAGGCTGCATTATTGGGGCTTTTATAGCTAAAAAAATTTTTTAGTATCTAAGAACTTCCGATACACTTTACTTATAAATAATCTTACGACTTTTCGAGTTTATTTAAATTATTATCTTAAATTTTAGTCCTGCCTTCCTATATTGAAAGTTAATGATTATAATTACTACGAAATTATTAAATATAAGATAAGTAAAAATTTGGTGAATAATTCCTTTTAATTTTATATAATTAGATAAAGTTTAATTAAAAATATCTTCGAATCTCTTTATACATAAAGTCTTTACTTACTTATGTAAAAAATAAAAAATAAATACATAAATTATTGATAAAATTATGTAAATTAGCATGTTGAGATTGTTATTATACTTCCTTCTACTTTTTAAATTGAATTGCTAGTTTTTAGTCTGATTTCTTCTCAATTAATTTTTTATCAATTTTATAAAATTTTTATATGAACATTTTTATTTCAAACCTGAATTACAGGTTGACCAACGAAGATTTACATGACTTATTTTCAGAGTATGGCGAAGTTGAATCAGCAAAAATAATACAGGATCGTGAAACCGGCAGATCAAGAGGTTTTGGATTTGTCGAAATGGCAGATGCTGAAGCTAAAACGGCAATTCAGGAATTAAATCAAAAAGAATTTGATGGTAAAGTTATTAACGTCTCCGAAGCACGTCCAAGAGATGAAAAACCGAGAAATAATTTTAGAAGAAGTTATTAATTGGTTATATGTAATAAAAAAATAAAACGACTGAATTTATTCAGTCGTTTTTTATATTTACAAATGAGTAAAATTTATTATAATTTTAAATCAATTCCCATATAAAACATAGCAGAAACAATAGGGGCATAAACTAAAGAAGTATCAAAATAGTCTCCAAAAGGGTTCTCTGAATTTATGATTGGATTTTTTTGTTTATAACTTCCTAAGTTTTCCACACCTAAATAAGTTCTTAATTTATCCGTAAAATGCTTTGATATCTGAGCATTCATTAAAGCATAATTAGGAGAAAAAGACTTTCTTTGATATTCTACCGGATTCTGAGATGTATCAGGAATTCTTTGTTTTCCTACATATTGCAGATTAAAATCCAAAGTCCATTTACTTTTATTTTCTGTTTCATTTGTAGAATATGAAATAGAAAACAATCCTCTATTTTTAGAAGTGAAAGGAACTTGCTTTCTACCCTCCATATAATCAGCTTTAATATCAAACCACTTATATGCAAAATGTAATTCGAGATTAGATATAGGTATAATATCCCACACAGCTTGAAAAGTATTTGAAAAAGATTTTCCATCCAAATTGTAAAACCAAAGAGATTGGGTAGATTTATCTAAATCAACAAGAACTTGCTTTTTAAAATCTGTTCTATAAAAATCGAAAGTTAAGGTATTTTTAACAGTACCAATTTTAAAATCTTGTATTAAACTACCGCCATAATTCCATGCAATTTCTGGTTTAAGTCCATAAATATCACCATTATTAGATTTAATATGAACTTTTCGTGAGGAAGCTAAATATTGCATATTTTCGGAAAATATATTTGAGGTTCGCATTCCTCTTCCTGCTGCTAAGCGAAGTGTTGTTTTAGGCAAAAATGCATATTTTATATTGATTCTCGGTAAAAGTTGAGTTCCTGCCAAATTATGAAAATCGGTTCTCAACCCTGTAACCAAAGTAAAGTTTTTAAATGAAGTGTTGGTATATTCAGCAAATATCCCCGGTGCATTTTCAGTTCTTTTATAATTCATATTTTCAAAATCTTCATTATAGGAATCATGTAGATAGCTAGCTCCTACAGTATATTTATTATTGGTATTCCCAATAATACTTTCGAACAATAAATTGGTGAAAAAAGAATTTTCATTACCATTATATAATCGTTGTCCAAAATAGCTATTTGTATTATGATGAATAAATTTAGTTTGTAATCCTATGCTTTGATAAGGTTTAGTAAGGAATACATATCCCGTTTTATTCCATATCTCATAATGTGAATTTTCGATTCCAATTCCGTAATGATTCTGAGTAAGACGATCGGTAGATTCTCTAAATTTTTTTTCTCCTCCTATTTCCTTACTATAAAGTGCTTGAAATCCAAACATTGAGCCCCATCCGTTTTTTTTAATTCCATCATAACGAATAATATCCATTAAATTTATTTGTTTAGAAAGAGGATTATCAAGAAAACCGTCATGATTCATGTCTTCTTTGACTAGTCTTCCGCTAAAATGAGATAAAGTTGTGTTGCTCCAATCGTTGGATATTTTTGATGCATTTACCATATTTAATTCTAATCGCGCATTTTGATTTGCAAAAA
>NZ_JAMBJZ010000081.1:0-9477 GCF_025291155.1 Apibacter sp. | reverse complement strand
ATTCTCACATGATCAAAACAAAAAGATTGTTCTACAAAACTTGACAAGTGAATATATATATTGCTTTTTTTAACACTTATTATATATAAAAAACTATTTACATACTAATATAAGACAATATTAATTTATTATATTCCTATAATTTAATATATAATTATTTTAATTTTGTAATACAAATAAAAAATAATATTTTTAATTAATGAAAAATATAATAAATATAAAAGCATCAAAGCCGCATTATGTAATTCTTGATGGTTTACGTGGAGTTGCGGCTATTATGGTTGTCCTATACCATGTGCTGGAAATTTACTCTCAAAATAATCACGCTTTACAAATTATTAATCACGGCTATCTGGCAGTTGATTTCTTCTTTCTATTATCCGGGTATGTATTGGGATATGCGTATGATGATCGTTGGGGAACCATGACGTTAAAAGATTTTTTTAAACGACGTATAGTCCGACTTCACCCTATGATTATTGCCGGAATGCTGTTAGGGGCATTATTATATTATTTTCAAGATGCACCAGCATTGGGCTGGAAAGAAACATCAGATGTTTCTATAATGAAATTGTTGCTAATTATGGCTCTTGGTATGTTATTAATTCCCGTAGGTAAAAGTTTAGATATCCGAGGATGGAATGAAATGTACCCTTTAAACGGCCCTGCCTGGTCTTTATTTTTTGAATATATAGCAAATATTGTATATGCACTAATTTTACGTCGAACTTCTAAAATAATATTATCTATACTTGTTATTTTTGCAGCAGGAAATACAATTTACTATGCCTTTACAAATCCTCTCGGAGATATAATCGGGGGGTGGGCCATTGATGATCCCAAACAACTAAGAATCGGTTTGACTCGTTTAGCTTTTCCGTTTTTAGCGGGATTACTATTAGCTAGGACTGGAAAACTTAGATTTATAAAAAATGCTTTTTTATTAACTGCTCTTTTATTGGTTATATTGTTATCTATACCTCATTTGGGAGGAGAAAATAACCTTTGGAACCGTTTTTACGAATGTATATGTTTGTTCGTATTCTTTCCATTGATCATTTGGTTAGGAGCCGGTGGAAAAATTAAAAATAAAAAAACCATGTCTCTATGTAAATTCCTTGGTGACATCTCCTACCCTATTTATATTACTCACTTTCCATTTGTTAATATTTATATGGCTTACATTGTCAACAACAACCTCTCTCTGGAAGATTCGTGGCCGTATGGTTTACTTGTAGTGATTATTTCCCTTATCGTAGCTTACCTTTCCATGAAATTTTATGATGTACCTGTTCGTGAATGGTTAAGAAAAAAACTCTTACAATCTCATAAATAGGAAATGTTTTATATTTTTAGGTAAACTGATTTTTTGATTGTTATGAAAAAATGTAAATAAAAATTAGCTACTTTATTAATAAAATAATATTGTATCTAATATATTATAAATTTTATAAGGTAAAAATATAAATTTAAATAATAAAATATTCAAACAATAACAATCCTCACTATAATATTATGATTATTTGTATATTTGAAAAAAATTTTCCACTTGATATCCTATTCATTTAATGAACTATTACCTTTTGGTTTTGAAATAAAAAATTTGCCTACAATGAATCGAAAGGCCTGTTCTATAACCAGAAAGCCTCATCGTGCAAGCTTTTATCAAATTATCCGAATAACAAGTGGTAAAACTATTCAAAAAGTTGATTTTACCCCTATAGAGGTTTCAGCAGGCGAAATGTTATTTATAGGTAAAGATCAAATACTCTCATTTGATGTAGAATCAGAATATAATGGCGAAATTATTTTATTCACAGATGAGTTTTACATCAGAAATGAATCTGACAGTCGTCTTATCAAACAAATCGAACTTTTCAACCCTTTTATAATCAACACTCCTATTTTATTTAATGAACACATAAATTCGATTTGGGAATTGATGAAAAAGATATATTCCCCTGAAGACGATTCTTATATTCCCGATATTTTACATCATTTGCTCAGCAGCTTTCTTTTATATTCGGAAAAGATTAATTCTCATTCAAAAAGAATTGCATCTTCTCCCAATTATCAAATTACTTTACAATTTTCTCATGCTGTAGAGAATTATTACAAAATTATGCGTAAAGTAAATGATTATAAAGCTCATATAGGTATATCTGCAAAAGCCTTATCTAAAGCATTAAAATGCACTGTCGGGAAAAGTCCTAAACAATATATAGATGAAAGAATTTTACTGGAAGCTAAAAGACTATTGGTTTACAGCGAAATGAATGTAAAAGAAATTTCCTTCGAACTAGGTTTTGATGAACCGACCAACTTTAGTAAATTTTTCAGAGAATATGTTGGTTTTAGCCCCATCGATTTTAAAAAGCAGCATCTGTCCTAAATTTATCAGTCTCGGCATCTTTTTTATCAGTATGTTCAGCAAGATCCATTTTACATTTGCACGATAAAAAAGTTTGTAATAATTGAGATTTTAATAGAAACATTTCCATAAACCTAGAGCATAATTCCTTATTCTCTAAAAAATATAAATTATATAATAATATGAAAAAATTAAGTTATGTATTAGCAGTTGTAGGTATTGCTATATTGGCTGTATCATGCAACAACACAAAAAATGAAGCAGTTCAAAATACGGATCAATCTAATTCTGCAGAAACGAAAGAAAATGATCTTAAAGAGATTAAACAATCTAATGCAGAAAAAGTAAAGGAATTACTTTCCTCATTTAGTACGGGTAATGAAGAACCTATTAAATATATTAACCCCAATAAATATATACAACATAATTTAGGAGCTGCAGATGGGGTTGAAGGACTTAAAACTCTAATGGAATTTCTATCGAAGACCAAACCGAGTGTAAAAATCGTGCGTATTTTTAGTGACGGCGATTATGTTGTAGCTCAAACTGAATACGGCTACGAAACACCCACTGTTGGATTTGATATTTTTCGGTTTGAAAATGGATTAATTGTAGAGCATTGGGATAATTTACAAGCAATTCCCCCTACAAATCCAAGTGGGCATTCACTTATAGATGGTGACACTACGATTAAAGAAACAGATAAAGAAGGCTTGGAAGCTAATAAAAAAGTTGCCGAAGGTTTTGTAACAGATGTATTGATGGGTAAAAATCCAAAAAATTTAGAAAACTACTTTGATGGAAACAACTACATTCAACATCATCCTTTGATTGGCGATGGCTTGGATGGTTTGAAAACCGGCCTTGAAAAAATGACTAAAATGGGATTAACTTTTAAATATTCTAAAATTCATAAAATTTTAGGAGAAGGTAATTTTGTTTTAGTAGTATCTGAGGGAGTAATGGCAGACAAACCTACTTCATTTTATGATCTATTCAGAATTGAAAATGGAAAAATAGCTGAACATTGGGATATTGTGGAAACAATTCCTCCGGTAAAAGATCATAAAAATAAAAATGGTAAATTCTAATTTTATATTACCCATATATAACTTTTAGAATAAATGAAAAAAATAGTTTCAGTTTTTCATTCTTTTTTATTACACTTAGGATTTAATGAATAATAAATATTCATTTCCTACATGTTAACATACTTCAACTATACAATAAGACGGTTATAATTGTATGATGTTTTCAATAATTTCATAATAATATAGCCGTCTTTTTTTATTTTAAATAATATCTTTTTTTACATAATTAGATTCTCATTGTTCTATCATTAGAAAAAATGATAAAAATATATTAATAGATTTTAGTAGAATGTAATGATTATCACTTTTCTAATTTAAAATAACATATAATAATAAATTTTAAATCTTTTTACATATTTTTAGGTTTGCTATCTCCATAAAAAAACCTGCACTTGGCAGGTTTTATATTATTATTTTTTATTTATTATTTTTTAATAATTTTTTTAGATACGGTTCCTTTTTCAGTTTTTATGAGTATCATATAAATACCCTTAGATAAATTTTGTAGATCTAATTCGTTGTCAATAATTCTTGAATAGTTTTGTACTTCTTTGCCTGTTAAATCAAATACAGTAGCTTCAATTATTTTTACAGGAGTTGAAATCTTTACGATATCAATTATAGGATTTGGAACAACATTTATTAGTTTAGATAAACTTATGTTAGAATCTGAAGTATTTTCTGAAGGTGTAATAATTTCAATAATTCCTAAAGAATTGTCTATTTTTTTGATATCTACTTCATATTCTAAAATAAATCCTGGAAATAATTTATTTTCCATTTTACAAATTAGGGATTTTCCTGCATTATCCCTACCTGCATAGAAGGTACCTTCTGAAGAAAGCATATTTACTTTCTTATTTCTTGCTTTATCATACCAATTATAGCTAGTAAATGTTCCTTTTATGTCATACTCAGAGGAAATGTCAATTAATTCATTAAATTCTTTAATTCCTCCTTGTAGTATTTCTTGTGGATTTAATTTTAGATATTTGATAGGTAGATAATTTCCTTCTAATGTTGAAAATTTCAATTGATTCTTGTATCCTGTCAAAGAATATAATCGAGGATTATTAGGGATGCTTAAACTTTTTATTTTATTTGAAGAGCAATTAAGTTCAATCATTTCTAAATTATTTGTCACATCTAAATTTGTAAGCTGATTATAAGAACAACTTAAACTACATAATTCATTATTTTCCGATACGTCAAGCTTAGACAGATTGTTGGAATCACAATTTAATTCTTTTAGATATTTACAATTACCTATATTTAATTCTATAATTTCGTTAATTGAACAATTCAAATTTTCCAAATAAATATTTTTTGAGACATTTAATTTTTGAAATTGATTATATGAACAATTTAGTTCTTTCAACAAAACATTCATTGATAAATCTAAATTAGTAAGTTGATTCGATGAACAATATAAATATTGTAAATTTACATTATTATTTACATTCAGTGAGGTAAGTTTATTTAATTCACAGCTGATTAGCTTGAGATTAGGATTTTCAGATAAATTCAATTCTTTTATTTGATTAGAATTACATTTTAAATACTCTAAATTCAAATTTTTTCTTATTTCAAGTGCTTCTAATTGATTTTTTGAACAATCTAATTCTTTCAATTTGATATTTTTTGATAAGTCTAGATCATTTAATTTATTAGAAACACAATATATGCTACTTAAATTAACATTTTTAGACAAGTCTATTTGTGTAAGATTATTTGATGAACAATTTAAATATTCAAGTTTTTTATTTTTAGATAAATCTAAAGATGTAAGTTGATTTGAAGAACATTTTAAAAATTCAAGTTCAGTATTTTTAGACAAATCTAATGATGTAAGCAGATTTGAAGAACAATTTAAATATTTTAAATTTTTAAAATATTTGCCCAAAAATTCTCCGGAAAATTTTTCATAATCAATACTATTAAGATATAATTTTATTAATACGTTATTACTATTAATTTTTTTCCACTCTAATCTGTGGGATAATTTAGTTAAAATATTTTCAGGATACCCTTCTATAGCTTTGGTCATATCATCCCAAATAAGACCTTCTTGTTCATAATTCCATTTATGGGTATCTTCAGAGTACTGAATATAAAATTTTAAAATTCCATAGATATCATTAGCATCGTAATTAGAAGCTACGGGAGCAACGAAATTTTTTTCTAGAAAATCACTTTTTTCTAAAACCGGTTCATTAGCCAACATAAATGTACTCATTAAGCATCCAATTAATGCATATAATAAATTTTTTTTCATAGCAATTTTTTAACTTAAAAATTATTAGACCAATATAGGATAATTAATTGTAATATTTACATTATTAAAACATAAAAAATATTTATAATATCAAATGGCTATTAAAATAAAAAATGGAATTTTAGCTTATACATTGGGTTTAGAAGGGAAAATAAACTAAATTTTATGATTGAAAATTATGTTATTTCATGACAAAAATCATGTATTTTTTTTCAAGATAGATAGAGCTATTTCAACAAGAAAAAAATACATGATTCTGCCATTCTTATTTTTTATTACTAAAAGATAACATTTATTTAAATTTATTTTAAAATATTATAAAAATAAAAGTTAGGATATGTTGTTAAAAATTATATAATTATCTAATTTAAATGTTACTAAAATTATAATCTATCATTTCATTAATAAAAAATTCTACCAATAAAATATTTTCTTTCTGAGCAATTATAAATACACCATTTATTTATTTTTTGCTAAAATGTATAAAGTCTATAACATATTTAGATTTCCTTCTTGCCTACCCGTTGAAAACCTTCAGGTATAGTTTCCTCTACATTTTTATCTGACAAAGTCTTAGTATTTGCAATGGTTACCTCATATAGTAAGATAAAGTTAGGGAATAATTCATTTTTCATTTGGCAGATTAACGTTTTTCCTGCATTTTCTGTACTAGCATAAAATTTCCCTTTTGATGCATACATATATACTTCTTTTTTGGTTGCCTTATCTAACCATGTATAAGTAGTAATTTTTCCATTAATGAGATATTCTGAAGACAGATCTAACAATTCGAAATAGCCTTTAGAGCCTCCTTGTAAAGTTGCTTGTGGGACTAAATCAAGAGTTTCAATAATACGGAAATCCCCTTGTAAGGTCGAAAATTTTAATTGATTTTCATATGCATATACATGATATAATTTATGAATTTTTGAAACAATTAAAGAAGAAAGTTGGTTTGAATAACAAGATAAATTAGTTAAGTTAGCATTTTTAGATACATCCAATCCATTAATTTGATTATATGAAAAATTTAATTCTAATAAATTTATATTATTTTATATATACAATGATGACAGTTCATAATAATATAAATATAAATATTTCAAATTTGCATTTTTAGACACATTTAATTGAGTCAATTTATTATAGGAGCAATTTAAAGCATTTAAATTAGTTCCTTCAGAAATTTCTAATTGAACCAGTTTATTATAGGAACAATTTAATGTTACTAATTTAGTATTTTGAAAAATGTCCAACGCTGTTAAATTATTGTTACTACAATCTAAACTAATTAAATTATTTAAAGCTGATAATTGTAATTTAACAATCTTATTGTTATTACAATACAACTTTTTTAATTTTAAATTATTTTTTAAGTTTAATTCTGTAAGTTGATTGTTAGCTCCATTTAAATATTCTAGATTTCCATTTTCGGGTAGCTCTATGGAAGTTAATTGATTGTCTCCAAAATATAGTATTTTTAAATCTAAATTTTTGGATACATCTAAATGAGATAATTTATTTTCATCACAATATAGGTGATCCAATTTTACATTCTTTGACACATCTAAATTGGTAAGTTGATTGGAATAACAGTCAAAATATTTTAGATTATAATTTTCTGAAACATCTATTGAAGTTAGGTTATTTGCATAACAATCTAACTCTTCCATATTTTTAAAATATTTACCTTCAAATATTCCAAAATATCCTTTTCTAATTAATATTAATTTTACCAAAACTCTAGTATTATCAATTTCTTTCCAAATTAATTGATCAGATAGCTTGGTAAAAATTATTTCAGGATTTCCCTTTATAGCTTTTGACATTTCTTCCCAAGTAAGCCCGGCCAGTTCATAATTCCACTTTTGATCTTCCTCAGAATATTGCATTAAAAAACTCAAGATTCCATAGACATCCATGGCATCATAATTAGAGGTTGCAGAAACATGATAACTCTCTTTCAGATAATTTTGTTTATTAAAAACGTTACTTGAAGCTAAAGCTAAAGTATTAAGCATACAATATGCTATAATAAAAAATATAATTTTTTTCATAATTAGATATATTTAAAATTTATGATACTAATATAGTATATTTTTGCATATTATATATATAATTTAAGAATAAAATAACTAATTATAAATATATAAAACCATAATAATTTTTTATCTACTGCTTATTTTACAAATTCATAAATAAAAAATTACTTATAAATTTCTAGGAACTTATTTCATTACAAAAGTTAGATAGACATTTTTTCAAATTGATATATTTTTAAAAAATACTTATTTATTTCTTAAAGTTTTATATTTCGACAAAAAAACCTGCACTTTGTGCAGGTTTTTTTGGATATTTAATTTCTTTATTTTTATCTTTTTATTATTTTTTTATTTATTATCCCTTGTTCAGTTTTTATTGTTATCATATAAATTCCTGAGGGTAAGTCTTGTAAATTTAATTCATTATTTGTAACCTTAGGGATTCTTTTTACTTCTCTTCCTGAATAGCTGTAAACATTTACTGATTCAACTCTTGCTGAAGAATTTATTTTTACATTATCTACTACTGGATTAGGCGTTAATTGTACAGATTCTGATAAATTTGCATGGGGACCTACCAACTTAAAGCCTTCCGGTATGCTTTCGTTTATATTTCTTGTTGTAACCATTTCATCTTTTATCGCTACTTCATATTCCAATATAAAGCCTGGAAATAATTCATTTTTCATTTGACAGATTAATGTTTTTCCTGCATTTTCTGTATTGGCTATGAATTTACCTTTTAATGCAAACATATTAACTTCCTGTTTAGTTGATTTATCTATCCAAGTATAAGAGGTCAGTTTTCCGTCAATGATGTATTCGGAAGAAAGATCCAATATATCAAAATATCCTTTAGTACCTCCATTCAAGGTATTTTGAGGATTTAATATTAGAGACTTTATTGTAAGAAAATCTCCTTGTAAAGTAGACAACTTCAATTGATTTGTATGTCCAACTAATTTAGATAAGTTATTTACTTTTGGTACAATCAATGAAGTAAGTTGATTGTATTCGCAATTCAAGGTAGCTAAGCTAACATTATTTGAAACATCTAACGTAGTTAACTTATTTGAATTACAAGATAAATTAATTAAATTAACGTTTTTTGAAACATCTAACGTAATTAACGCATTTGAATCACAAGATAAATTAATTAAATTAACGTTTTTTGAAACATCCAATGCTGTTAAACTGTTGGAATAACAAAACAAATTAATTAAATTAATGTTTTTTGAAACATCCAATTCTTTAAGTTTATTTAAATAACAATATAATTCTACCAAATTAACATTTTTAGATATATTCAATGAGTTAAGTTCATTACCATTGATTAATAATGTATTTAGATTTATATTATTGGAAAAATCCAATTGGGTCAATGCATTATTACAACAATCTACTTTATTTAACTTAACATTTTTTGATACATCTAATGTTTTTAATTTATTTTTATCACAATCTAAAGTTACAAGTTCAGAATTATTTAATAAATCTAATGAGTAAATATTATTGGCATAAATAATTAAGTTAGTTAGTTTTAAATTTTGAGTTACATTTAGTTCGGTAAGTTTATTATAAAAACCACTTAAAGATGTTAAATTTACATTTTTAGTTATATCTAATTCCTCCAACTCATTGAATGAAAAATTTAAGTATGTTAAACCTAAGTTTCTAGATACATCTAATTTTTTAAGT
>NZ_JAMBJZ010000080.1:0-9611 GCF_025291155.1 Apibacter sp. | reverse complement strand
ATCATCATTTGCAATTTCTCTTTCCAACTGCTGGGCCTTCCATCCGGAATATCCAATAAAAAATCGTATCTCTTCATGATTAATTAAATTTTCTCTTAAAGCAACTTTTATATCTTCAAAATCACCAGACCAATAATACTTTTCATTTATAGGTATACCTCCATCTATTATATCAGGACGAGAATGAAGAACAAAAAGATGATCTTGACTTACAGGACCTCCAATATAAACATCTATTTCAAAGTCAATATCTGGTATTATCTCAGATAGTTTTTTTGTATAAGCTTTATTAAGTATAAATCCTATTGCACCTTTGTCTAATTCATAATCCGTAATATAAACAACACTTTTCGAAAAAAAATAATCCTCACTAATTGGTTTTGAAATTAATAATTTACCTTTGTAATCCATTTTTATCCTTTTATAATTTCTTTAAAAATAAAATTACATATTTTTTTAAAAATGAAAGACCTCTCTAATAAAAGAAAAATTTACAACCAAGGATATCTATCGGAGTCAGATTTAAAAGATAATCCTATGGAATTATTTAGAGATTGGTATTTACTGGCTGAGCAAAGTGATAAAATATCTGAGGTCAACGCAATGGCTCTTTCAACTGTAGAAGATAATATGATTCCAAGAACTCGAAGAGTATTATTAAAGCAATTTAGTTGGGAAGGATTTATATTTTATACTAACTATCACAGTAGGAAAGGAAAAGCTATTGAAACTAATCCAAATGTATGTCTTAATTTTTATTGGGAAGATCTTGAAAAGCAAATTATTGTGAATGGAAAAGCAGAAAAACTGCCTGCTAATTTATCAGATGGATATTTTCATTCAAGACCTCTAGGAAGTCAACTTGGAGCCATTGTATCTCCTCAAAGTGAAATTATACCTAACAGAGAATTTTTGGAAAATCAATTATATAAATTAGAAGAATCTACAAAGGATTTAGATGAAATAAAAAGACCGGATCATTGGGGAGGTTATATTGTTAAACCTTATCAAATTGAATTTTGGCAAGGGAGACCTAACCGCTTACATGATAGAATAGTATATATATTACAAGATTTTGATTGGATTATTCAAAGATATGCTCCTTAAACCTAAACAGGGTAATAATATCTATTAATAATTTATTCAATTCACATAACACTGTGTTTCCAAAATCTTAACTATAAAAATATTTCATTTATTAATTAATGAGGATCAACATCTATATCAATTTTTACTGTACGGAAAGATGATACGCTCATCAGCTTATTAACCGCTTCTCTAATATACTTTTTACTGTTTTTAGTTGATTTTATGGACGGATATTTTAAAAGAATTTTATAAATGTATTGATTATTAATTCTAGGAATTAATCCTTCTTCAGGTCCTAAAATCATAGGTTCTTGAACGTAATTTTTTAAATAATCTCCAACCATTATGGCAGCTTTTTTGACTTTATTATTATTTTTATGTTTAAAAGTTAATTCAACTAGCCTGAAATAAGGTGGATATAAATAATCTTTTCGTTCTCTTAAAATACCTTCTCTCGCTAAATTGTAATTATTTTCTCTTACAAAAAAATAAAAAGGATTTTCAGGGTCAAAAGTTTGGATTATTACTTTACCTTCTTCTCTTCTCCCCGCTCTCCCACTTACCTGAGTTAATAATTGCAATGCTTTTTCCTCTGCTCTAAAATTGGGTATATTTAAAAGTGAATCGGCTCGTATGATACCTACTAATTGCACTTCATCAAAATCAAGTCCTTTTGTTACCATTTGCGTTCCGATGAGTATATCAATTTCTTTAAGTGTCATTTTTTCAAATAATATTTCATAGGCGTGTTTACGCTTCATTGTATCAACATCCATACGGGCTATAGTAGCATCCGGAAATAGATGTTTGATTTCTTCTTCAATTTGTTGTGTACCGATACCTTTAGTTTCCAACGCATGAGAATGACAAGTTGGACATGAATTAGGAAATGCAATGGTATATCCGCAATAATGGCATCTCAAAGTTGAACTTACTTTGTGATAAGTAAGAGAAACATCGCAGTTCGGACAACTGGGTGAATGCCCACAATTATTGCATTCTAAAATGGGTGAAAAGCCACGTCGATTATGAAAAAGAATAACTTGTTTATTATTCTGTAAGCAAATATTTATTTCTTCTTGTAATTTATACGAAATGTTAGGTGAGATCGTAGGCTTACGTAATGATTCTATTTCTATATCGGGAAATTTTATTTTACCAAATCTTTCTTTTAATTCAACTAATCCGAATTTTCCCTGTTCATGATTATAAAAACTTTCCATCGAAGGAGTTGCTGATCCTAATAAAACTTTAGCTTCGTTTGAACGTGCAAGTATTTGTACGCAATCTCTTGCTTGATAATAGGGTTTTACGTCAGTTTGTTTATAAGAATTGTCATGCTCTTCATCAACTATAATTAATCCTAAATTTGATATAGGTAAAAATATTGATGATCTTGCTCCAATAAGAATCCTATATTTATTGTTCAATGTATTTTTCCAAACTTCAACACGTTCATTCTGGCTAAGTTTTGAATGATATATTCCTACATCATCTCCAAATCGTTTCTGTATCTTACTAACTAATTGTGTGGTAATTGATATTTCGGGTAATAATAAAAGTGAATTACGAGAATTTTTAATTTGTTTTTCAATGAGTTGAAAATATAATTCAGTCTTCCCAGATGAAGTAACTCCGTATAACAATACAGTCGAATACGTATTAAATTGATTTTCTATTTCTTTTAATGCTTGCTGTTGAGCGGGCGAAAGTACATAAGAATCTTCAATATGATCGTCATATTCATCTAGACGATCCTTTTGCAGTTGAAATTCTTGTAAATAATTTTTTTCAATAAGTGATTTTACTACAGAAGGAGAGGATTCATCTATCAACTCTTTTTTTTGAATAAAAGTAGCTCTCTGCTGTTGCATTTTTATAAATAATAATAAAGCTTCCCTTTGTTTTTCTGCTCTATTTATATTTACTAATGCATTTTTAAATTTTTCAGAATCTTCAAACTGTGGATTTAATCTAAGATAGGTTACTTTCTTAGGTTTATATTTTTCAATAATTAATTCATCTATTTCTATTAAACGTTTGTCGTATAAAACTTTTATTGAGGGAATAATATATTTTTTAGCAAGAAAAGCTTCAATTTCTTTTAAATTGATTGAAGTTTTTATTTCCAAGCTCTGCATAATGAAAGTTTCCTTTTCATCTAATTCTTCCCAAGGTATATTTTGAGTGGTTTTTCTAATAAATGTTTCGCTTTCCAACTTTAAAGCAGTTGGAAAAGCATTTCTATAAACATCTCCTAAAGCACATATATAATAATCTGCAATCCATTTCCAAAATTCAATTAATTTCGGGGTTACTAAGGGATAATCTTCAAGTAGTGAATAAATTTCTTTGGTTTTATATAGTTCGGGTTTTTTATTGTGAATATTTTCTACTATACCCGTATATAATTTTTTATCACCAAAAGGCACTACAACTCGCTGTCCTATTTGAATATGATTTTGTAACTCTTTAGGTATGTGATAAGTAAAAACACCATCTAATGAAAGAGGAATGATTACATTTGCAAACTCCAATTTTTAGTAATTTAAATAACAAAGATACAGATTTTAAGTTTATCCAAATTTTTCTTTTTAGAATAGTAGCTGAATAAAGATCAATATTTAAAATGAGGTTTATAAATTCTTATTGATCAAAATATTTCGATTAAATCCGGAAAATTTAGTTCTTTTTATTGCTGAATTTTTAAATAAAATTTTAAATGTTTCTTCGCTTATATCTTCCCAGTCACTTTTAGTATAGGTCAATAATTCTGGATGTGGGTCAAATCTTGCTTCCTTATGTGGCTTTGAGAACCTATTCCATGGACATACATCCTGACAAATATCACAGCCGAAAATCCAATTCTTTAATTTCCCGTTAAATTCCTCTCCAATTTGATCTTTTAATTCTATCGTTAGATACGATATACATTTTGTAGAATCAATTACCTTATCGGAAATTATAGCTTGAGTTGGACACGCATCTATACAACGGGTACAGCTTCCACAATGATTTGTTGGAAAAGCTTCATCATATACTAAATCAAGATCACATATGATCTCTCCAAGAAAAAAAAAAGATCCTTTTTGTTTAGATAATAAAAGAGAATTCTTTCCTATCCATCCCAATCCAGACTTTTGAGCCCAGGTTCTTTCCATTACAGGTGCAGAATCTGTAAAAACTCGATATGAAAATTGTCCGACTTTACTTTGTATCTCTTGTACAAGTTCTTGTAATTTCTCACGTATTACAAAATGATAATCTTCTCCATAAGCATATTTAGCGATATGGTAAGATTCTGTATTCTGTAATTTTTGAGGGTAGTAATTATATAAGAAAGAAATCACAGATTTTGCTCCATCTACAAGCAATCCGGGATTAAGTCTTTTATCGAAATTATTTTCCAAATATTTCATATTCCCATGATATCCTTCTTTGAGCCATTTTTCTAATTTAGGGGCTTCTTCTTCCAAATATCTTGAACGAGATATTCCACAGCTTAAAAATGAAAATTCTTTCGCTTTCTCTTTTATAAAATATGTTAATTGTTCTTTATTCAAATTATTATGGTTATGCGTAAAAACATAATTTCAATAGTTAAATGTATAAAAATTTATAAATATGTAAATAATAAGGATTAGAATCGAACATATCTTTATTGTATGTAATAATTGATCCTAAAAGTTCATAATTTTTATTTGACAAGAAAAATAAAAAAGATTTTAATATATTGAGAAGCAACACATACAGTCTTTTTATTATGTAGCCCCAGGTGACATACTAGATATTTCATCTATATTTAGTGTTATTTTAATCTCCTTTTCTTCTCAAATATCCTAATATTATTCCTCTTCAAACTTCTTCCATTATTCTTCTGTAAAGTTTTTCCTTTGTAGATTTTATAGGGTTGGTTTGTATCAATCTGGGCTTTAGAATCTATAGATTCTTCTAATTCTTTTTTCTCAAAATGATCTTCTTATTGAGCAAACTTTAAAGGGTATCTTTCTCTTAACATTTTTATTTTTTCCTGAGTTTAATCAAGAGAAAGAGAGGGCTGTTAATTGAATAATAAAACTTTTTAAAGCATTACCTTAACATCTGATAATCTAACAGATTTTTTCACTATATAACACGGCAAATGGTACCTAGCCTACTTTCCCATTAACCAATCCTGACACGCTATACAATAGTATTAATGAAATCGGCTTTCTTGCAGGCATAAAAGATAATCTCAGCTATTATATGGTATGGCATAATTAAATTTGTTTTTATCTGTAAATAATCGATTTGAAAAATTATTTAAGCCGAAATATAACTATTTAGAAATCTGTTTTGTCACTATATAAAGAGTAACTTATACTTTGCATGGTACAAAATGTATGTATACATAAATAGTTCGCGATTATTTTATCTGTTTTGTTAATTCAGATGAATATATTCTCACAAGAAGGGAAATAAAATCAACAGGTAATTGCAATTACTTGTACTGATTCTGCTCCAAATGCTTTAGAATTATTCGTTTTCATATATAATTTGATAAAAAATTTAATATTCAAATTTATTTTAATGTACTCATATCAATTACATATCGGAACTTAACTTTACCATCAAGAACATTTTTATAGGCTTCATTTACGAGTTTTCCTTCAGCTTTAATTATTTGTACTTGGGGATAAATATTATTTCTTATTGAATAATCGACCATTTCTTGCGTCTCTTTGATTCCTCCAATTTGTGATCCAAATATTTTACGATTACCTTGCCAAATAAATTTGTCAAGACTGATTGTTGGCATATTAGCAAAAGCTGGTAATCCTACTATTCCCATCTGTCCGTCATATTTCAACATTTTTAAATACATATTCATATCATATTGAGTAGGAATGGTACTAAGGATAAAATCAAATGAGTTGTTTAAATTTTTCATATCTTCTGTATTGTTTACATTCACATAACGTTTAGCGCCCATACGAATGGCATCTTGACGTTTGTCTTCTGTTATATCAAAAACTGTAACATCCGCACCAAGTGCAACAGCATATTGTACTGCCATATGTCCGAGTCCACCAAATCCTGCAATGCCTACTTTATCTCCATTTTTAACTTCTGCATACTTAATGGGTGAATAGGTTGTAATTCCTGCACAAAGCAAAGGAGCAACCTTTTCCATTTGTGCATTTGCTGGTATTTTAATAGCAAAATCTTCAGCTACTACATAATCTTTCGAATACCCTCCTTGCGTATGTTCATTGTTATTATATCTGTCAATACCATGATATGTCATTATTGGTCCTTGTTCGCAATATTGTTCGTGATCATGTTTGCAGGCTTCACAAATTCGGCAAGATCCTATCATACAGCCTATACCTGCATAATCTCCTATTTTAAATTTTGTTACATTCTTCCCAACTTTTACTACTCTTCCTAAAATTTCATGTCCGGGAACCATTGGAAACTCTTCCTTTCCCCAATCAGAATGTACATGGTGCAAATCGCTATGACAAATACCTGCATATAATATTTTTATATGTATATCATTATCTCCAATAGCATGACGTGAAAATTTGTATGGTTTTAAAACTCCGTTTTTTTCAAATACGGCAAGACCTTTGGTTGATATATGTTTTGTATTTTGAGCATTAACAGAAGTTAATATTACAAGTAATCCGATTATAGTAAATATTATATTTTTTTTCATTGTTTTTATTATTTTAGGTAATATTTCATTAAAACAGTTTATAGCATTCAGTATTCTTGGATAATCTACATACGGTATTAATTGATTCATAAGATAAACAAGCGTTTGCCTATATCTTCCAAATTATTATTGGCCTTAATATGTCCTTTTTTTATTTGAGATTCTATTCCTCTTAAAGCATAAGGAAAGAAATAATTGCCATCTCTCGTATTTTCATATCTAATCTGTTTGTTGATATGTAATAGCCAAAGCAATTAGCAGAAAGGTATCTCTGTATATGTAATAAATCTTTTAGAAATTTTTTATACATAGTATCAACTGCTTCTGCTCGAATAATTTCATTTTATAATTATAAAATTTGATACAAAAAATTACTCCGAATCTTATTTTATTATAAACCTGTTCTTTTTTCAAGTTCTTTAGGATAACGTTCTCCTTCTATTTTAATTTTTGATAGTGCAGCATTTATATTATGCAAGTTATCGGCACTTAGTTGAATTTCAGCTGCATTGTTATTTTCCTTCATGCGATCTTCTTTGGTTGTACCAGGTATGGGTACAATCCATGGTTTCTGAGCTAATAACCATGCTAATGAAATTTGTGCAGGAGTTGCATTTTTTTCTTGCGCAACTTGCTCTAGTAAATCTATAAGTTTCTGATTAGCTTCAAGGTTTTTTGTGGTGAAGCGAGGAACGATGTTACGAAAATCTCCCTTTTCAAAAGTTGCATTTTTTTTAATTTTACCAGTAAGGAAACCTTTTCCTAACGGGCTGAATGGTACAAGTGCAATACCTAATTCTTCAAGCGTTGGAATTAGTTGTTCTTCGGGTTTCCTCCACCATAAAGAATATTCGCTTTCTACTGCTGTTACCGGTTGTACGGCATGTGCTCTTCTAATGGTTTCTACTCCTGCTTCTGATAATCCCCAATGTTTTATTTTACCTTCTTTTATGAGTAATTTTATTGTTTCGGCAACTTCTTCTATTGGTGTATTTACATCTACACGGTGTTGGTAATATAAGTCTATATAATCAGTTTTTAATCTCTTCAACGACCCTTCTACAGATTTACGTATATGTGCAGGGTTACTATCCTGAATTTGTTTTCCATCTTCTAATTTAATACCGAACTTAGTTGCTATCACTACTTTATCACGTATTGGAGATAAAGCTTCTCCTACTAGTTCTTCATTTGTATATGGGCCATATATTTCTGCTGTATCAAAGAAAGTAACACCATTATCGTAGGTGGCTTTTAAGAGTGAAATACCTTCTTGTTTATTCAATGTGTTTGCATATGCATAATTTAGTCCCATACAACCGAATCCGATTGCTGAAACCTCAAGCCCACTTTTCCCTAATATTCGCTTTTTCATTTTTTTATGTTTTTAAGTTTAGATTTTATTTTTTAACAGTTGGTTTGCTAATTCCTAGATTTTCATTTTTATATAATTCAGTATTTTCTATAATTTTTGCGATAAATGCCGCAATGCTTCTTCTAGAAATAGATGTTCCTGTTTCAGGTTCACCTTTATAAGTAATGGTATAATCCACTTCATCTACATTGGTAAACCAATCAGGACGTAAAATGGTATATATCAATCCTGACTTTTCAATTATATCCGCAAGTTTCCTGTATGGTTTTAGCACAGACTTCAATGGTGAATCGTAAATACCGATAGAACTAATGGCTATAATCCTATTTACATTATTTTCTCGCATGGCTCTTACAATATTTTTAGTCATTGGCTCCAAATCGGCCGCAAGATTGAGATATACAATATCCTGTCCGGATATTGCTTTTCTTACTTCTTCATAGTTCATAGCGTCTCCTTCAATCACAATGACGTTTTCTGAATTGTGCAACTTTTGTCTATTTCTCATAAACAGAGTAAGGGAGATTCCATCTATTGAAGATATTGCATTAATAACAAATTTTGCAAGGCTTCCTGTTGCTCCAATAATAATTACTTTTTTCATATATGTTTATTTATTCGGAAAGTGAAAGCAGATCATCAGATAATCTTGCTCCTTGAATTTCTATTTTTGAAAGACCATTTTCTATTTCTCCCAAATCTTCTTTTGTAAGATCAACATTTACAGATTGTATATTATCGTTGAGATATTCTATTTTATCCATTCCCGGAATGGGAACAATAAACGGTTTTTGTTTTAACAACCAAGCTAGCGCAATTTGAACTGTAGTAACTCCTTTTTTGTTCGCAATATTATTTAACAGATCAACTAAAGGCATGTTAGCTCTTATAGCTTTGGGTGTAAACCGCGGAAAAGTTGCACGCAAGTCCGTTTCTGCATCAAATGTGACATCAGCTGTGATTTTACCTGTAAGAAATCCTGTACCTAATGGTCCCCAAGGTACAAATCCGATACCTAACTCTTCGCATAGGGGAATAACTTCCAATTCCGGTTCTTTTGTCCAAATAGAATATTGATTTTGAACTGCTGTTACTGGATAAATCTTATGTGCTCTTTTGATGGTTTTAGCATTTGCTTCCGATAAACCGAAATATTTTACTTTTCCTTGTTTTATCAGTTCAGATACAGTTTCTGCAACATCCTCAATAGGTACGTTCGGATCTACACGGTGCTGATATAACAAATCAATATAATCGGTTTGTAACCTTTTTAGCGATTCGTTTACTACTTTTCGAATATGTTTAGGTTGACTGTTTACTCCTGTTTCTGATATCATACCAAATTTGGTAGCAAGAATAACCTCTTTTCGGATTGGTTTTAAAGCTTTTCCTACTAATTCTTCATTCGTAAACGGACCATACGCTTCAGCTGTATCAAAAAATGTA
>NZ_JAMBJZ010000007.1:0-42547 GCF_025291155.1 Apibacter sp. | reverse complement strand
GATATTGGTTGAATCCAATCTACCTCCTATTCCTACTTCAATAACTGCTATATCAACTTTTTGTTTGGCAAAATAGCTGAAAGCCATAGCAGTGGTTAATTCAAAGAATGATGGATTAAAATCTTTAGTAAAATAATTTCTTATTTTAATTAAAAAATCGTATATAAAATCAGCGGAACATTCTTCTCCGTTTACTCTGATTCGCTCTGTAAAATTTTTAAGATGCGGTGAGGTAAATAATCCTACCTTATATCCTGCTTCTTTTATTATAGAAGCGGTCATATTGGAAACGCTTCCTTTCCCGTTGGTCCCGGCAATATGTATAGATTTAATTTTTTTGTGAGGATTATCTAAAATTTCGCATAATTTTAAAATATTTTCAAACCCAGGTTTATATGCCGAATTCCCTACATTTTGATAATTTGATACCTGAGTATATAACCACTCTAAAATTTCCTCGTATGTCTCCATAACATTATCTAATCAATTTTTATAATATTAAAATTACAATGATTTTTTTATTATGGGATCTTTATCTTCGCTTTGTATCTCAAAAATATCTAATGAAGGAAATATTTTATTACCTTACCATCATAGTAATGTGATGATTGAACTTTTATTTAATTCCGATAATTATATTCTAATTTTTTTACTTTTTCTTTACAACACCTACATATTTTCCTTCAAAGCCTACAATAACACTTTCCAATTTATTTTGGTTTACCCAATCCATGAATGCGGAATTATCGCCAATATCATCACTGATAAAAAATCCATTTTTTTCAATCCTCTTCCATAATAAAGGATAGGCCCACAATCTTCCCTTATAACTTTTATCACTGTCGTAATGAGCTATATCAAAAGTTTTTTGCTTTTTAAAAATTTTAGGCAGCGACTCTTTATCTGCTTGTGTAAATAATTTCCAATATTCTTTTAGTTTTTCAGGTATTACACATCCAACCCAACGATCGTTATTCCTATCCAAATATGGCATATCTGAGCTATACAATTTGCCATCTCTTTTTTGTAAAGATAATAAAATGGCTAAGGAACTCCATCCATAAGCTACTCCAGTTTCAATAACATTTTTTGCCTGTGTGTGCTCGCATAAGGCGTATATTAAATCCAATGCTCCTGCTCCTCCCATTTTAACTGGACACTCCGTTTCATTTTTTTTTGCTTTTGCCATTCTTTTAGGAAAGTCCTTATATAAGGAATATTCTTTGTTTGTTAATTGATAAATTGCTTCTTCCTGACTAATGGCTCTTTGCATACACCAAATTTCGGATTCTTTTTTTCCTTGAATCGCACTATCTCTATCAAAAATATTTTTATTGATTTTTCTTATTAATTCCGGATACAATTGAGGCCTAGCTAAATAACCGAACAAAGTCTTTAAAACTAAATGCATTAATTCAATGTTTTTATTATACAAAAACTATTAATTCATTGCTTTTATTGTATTAAAGCTACTATATGACGAAAATGTAATTTAAACATTTACATTATTGTGTCTCAAAAAAAATTGGATATATAAAAATTATCGGGAATATGAATTTTATTTTCTCTTTTTTTGAATTCTCTAATCTTAATAAAAACAATAGTATATATGTAGGCTAATTTTAAAATATAAAATTAAAATCATATTTTAGCTGTATTTAATCTCTTAACCCATCACTAAATTTTTATAAATGCCGAATAAAAAAACACAATACATAAAGACTTTTCAAAAATTGTTATATAATTTTATGAGAAATGAGAAGTCCGTAGGTGTTTTGCTAATTATATGTACAATTATTTCAATATTGTTAGCAAATTCTTCCTTTCATACTATATATTACAAATTATGGGAAATGCCCATTTCTTTAAAATTCGGCAATTTAAATTTCTTCAGTTTACAAGGAAATTCTTTAACCATATCTGAATTTATAAATGACGGATTAATGAGTATATTTTTTCTTATGGTTGGGTTAGAACTAATTCATGAAGTATATATAGGAAAGCTTTCTAAATTCTCCCAGGCTCTTTTACCAATTTTAGGTGCATTTGGGGGTATGATTGTTCCGGCAGGCCTCTATGCTTACTTAAATTTCGGTAATGAGACAATTTCAGGAGCCGGTATCCCTATGGCTACCGATATAGCATTTGCATTAGGCATCTTAAGCTTATTAGGAAAAAAGGTCCCCCTATCCCTACGCATTTTTCTTACTGCTTTAGCTGTGATTGACGATTTGGGAGCAATTTTAGTTATTGCTGTTTTTTACACTAAAAATCTTTCTCTGTATTTTCTATTTTTAGCCTTGGCTATATGGATGTTATTGTTATTATTTAATCGTTTGAATGTAAAATGGTTATTCCTTTATATTTTGGGAGGTATCGGAATTTGGTATTGTTTGTTACATTCCGGCGTACATGCCACTCTTGCAGGTATATTAGTAGCACTGACTATACCTTTCAATAATGGCAAAGCTACCCAATTATTATCCTTGCTAAAATATCCTGTAAACTTTATAATTATACCTCTTTTTGCTTTAGCCAACACTGCTCTTCCCATTCAATTAAATTTTCAAGAGTTTTTTTCTCAACCTTATTGTCTTGGAATCTTTTTGGGGTTAGTTGTTGGAAAACCTCTAGGAATTCTACTTTTTACTTACTTGGCTAATATTTTAAAACTATGTAAGCTTCCTTTAGAAACAAGCTGGAAACAAATGCTAGGCATTGGTTTTCTAGGAGGAATTGGATTTACTATGTCTATTTTTATTACTTTACTTGCTTTTAATCCGCTAACACAATCCGAATATATTAACCATGCAAAAATTATGATTTTATTTTCCTCACTATGTTCAGCCTTAATTGGATACACATATTTATATATAATATATCAAAAAAAGAAAATTTAACGAAAATCTTTTGTATTTTCACACCCATAAACCAAAGATCAATATGAAAAAAATATTTTTATCACTTTTACTAACGTTTTTTATAATGACAACAAATGCACAAATTTATAAAGCAAAAATAGCAACAGATCCAAATGGTTATATCTATGAAACAGTATCAAATGACCCATCAAACTCAAGAATATATACACTAAAAAATGGCTTAAAAGTATATTTATCAAGGAACGATGACGAACCAAGGATTCAAACCTATATTCCGGTGCGGACAGGATCTGCTAATGACCCATCCGAAAATACAGGTCTTGCTCACTATTTGGAGCATATGATGTTTAAGGGGACCAGTAAACTGGGAACGTCAAACTGGGATAAAGAATCTGTATTGTTAGCTCGTATTTCAGATTTATATGAACAACATAAGGTTGAAAAAAATCCTAACAAGAAAAAGGAAATTTATAAAAAAATAGATGAGGTTTCCCAAGAAGCATCCAAATATGCTATAGCTAATGAATACGATAAAATGATTTCAGAACTTGGAGCTACTGGGACCAATGCTCATACTTGGCTCGATGAAACAGTTTATAAAAACAATATCCCTTCCAATGAATTAGAAAGATGGTTATTTGTTGAAAAAGAAAGGTTTTCCGAATTGGTTTTAAGACTTTTTCATACTGAACTTGAAGCCGTATATGAAGAATTTAATCGTGCACAGGATAACGATATGCGTTTGGTAAATTATGAGATGATGGACGCTTTATTTCCAACTCATCCTTACGGGCAACAAACTACTATAGGAACATCCGAGCATTTGAAAAATCCTTCTATGAAAGCTATCCATCAGTATTATGAGACGTATTATGTTCCAAATAATATGGCAGTAGTTCTTGCAGGTGACTTAGATTTTGATACGACCATCCAATTGGTAGATAAGTATTTTGGAAGTTTCCAATATAAAGAATTGCCGGTGCTAAATAGACCGATCGAAAAGCCTTTAACATCTGTCGTAAAAAGAGTTGTAAAAAGTCCTTCTTCCGAAAGGATTCAAATAGCCTTTAGATGTGAAGGAGCAGGAAGTAAAGAAGCGCTTTACACGAAAATGGTCAACATGATTTTAAATAATTCGGGAGCTGGCTTAATTGATATTAATATCAATCAAAAACAGTTAGCTTTAGGCGCGGGTTCTTATACCTCATTTTTCAAAGAATACGGCCTTCATTCTTTATATGGAGCCCCCAGAGAAGGTCAGACACTGGAAGAATTGCAAAAACTCTTATTAGATCAGCTTGAGATAATTAAAAAAGGAAATTTTGAAGACTGGTTAATTAAGGCTATAGTAAACGATTTAAAAACACAACGTATAAGTAGCTGGGATACTTCCAATGGAGTAGCAACAGAAATGTATAATGCTTTTATCCAAAACCTTTCTTGGCAAAACATACTTGATGAACTCAACGAATTAGATAAGATAAGTAAAGAAGATATTGTCAAATTTGCAAACAATTTCTATAAGGATAATTATGTTGTCGTTTATAAAGAAAAGGGTACGAACAATAAACTCGTTAGAGTAGAAAATCCGGGAATTACTCCTATAACCTTAAACCGTACGAAACAGTCCGACTTTTATAAAAAATTTGCCCAAATTCCTGAAAAAGAAATTCAACCTCAATTTATAAATTATCAAAGCTTAATTAAGTTTGATAATGTAAAAAATACTTCTCTTGCTTACATTAAAAATAAAAATAATGAATTAGGAGAACTGTACTATATCTTCAATTTCGGCTCAGACAATAATGAAGAGTTAGCTCTTGCTTTAAATTATCTCTCTCTTTTAGGTACAGAAAAATACACAAAATCTGAACTTGAAAAAGAATTTTACAAAATAGGCATTACCTATTCTATACAGGTTCAAAATGAACTCATATTTTTAAGCCTACAAGGATTGGAAAAAAATATTCCAAAAGGAATTGAATTATTTGAGCATTTATGGAAGTATGCTAAACCTGATTCCGAGACTTATCAAAAATATGTACAAACAATTCTTAAGGCGAGAAAAAACTCTAAGTTAAATAAGCAATCGATTTTAAATGCCCTTGCTCAATACGCTAGATTTGGAGAAAATAATAGAATTAGAAATAATATTTCTGAAAATGATCTTCTAAATAAAAATCCTTCGAACTTGGTTAATCTAAGTAAAGGTCTTTTCGATTACAAACATGAAATTTTTTATTTCGGCCCGAATGAATCTTTAATAAAAAAAGCAATTCAGAAATATCATAATTTCGGAACATCAAAGGAATATTCAACTCCTATTATTTACAAAGAAATTGAATCTGACGGCAGTTTATTTTATTCTCCTTATGATATGGTACAAACGGAGATACTTTTCCAATCAAGAGGTAAAAAATTTGATATTACCAAGATGCCTTACGCAAAAGTATTTGGAGAATACTTTGGAAGAGGACTTTCTTCTATCGTCTTTCAAGAAATACGCGAAAGCAAGTCTTTAGCCTATTCAGCCTATGCAAGTTACTCTGTTGCTTCAGACAAAGATAAATATGATTTTATTTCATCATATATAGGCACGCAAGCAAATAAATTGCCGCAAGCTGTGGATGCCATGAAAGAGCTTATGAATAATATGCCGGAAATTGACAAACAATTTACCAATGCTAAGAAAAGTGCTTTAAAACAAATTGCATCTGACAGAATTACTAAATCAAACATTTATTGGTCATATCTTTCAGCTAAAAAAAGAGGCATCGATTACGATGTAAGAAAAGATATGTATTCTCGCATCCAAACGCTACAACTTTCCGATCTTAGAGATTTCTTTAATCAAGAAATTAAAGGAAAAATTTACAATGTATCTCTAATTGGCAAAAAAGAAAGCTTAGATTGGAACTCTGTTAAAAAACTTGGAAAAGTGAAAGAACTTAGCATTGATGAGTTATTTAATTATTAAGAAATTTATAAGATATGAGTTAAAAATTTCATTTCTTCAAAAAACTATATGAATTACACCAAAATACCGAATATAATATTCGGTATTTTTTATATTTAAATCATAGATTTGATTTTATTGAGTATTTAATTTTATTTAATGAAACGGCTTTGTACAGGGTATGTTTAAGTTTTAAACGTCAATTTTAATTTAATTTTTAATAATTTAAAGATATAAATCTAAATCTCCTTTCCCCTGACGTAAGATTTCTGCCTCACCTGATGTTAAATCAACAACCGTAGAGGGTATATATCCTCCCGCTCCACTGTCAATTACTATATCTACTACTTTATCATATTTTTCAGCAATTAATTCGGGATCAGTAGAATATTCCATAATTTCATCATCATCATGGGTAGAAGTGGAGGCTATAGGATTCCCTAATTTTTCAACTATTATTCTGGGGATTTGATGATCTGGAATTCTTATACCTACTGTCTTTTTATTTTTATAGTAAGACGGTAATGTATTAGAAGCATTTAGAATAAAAGTAAAAGGACCTGGTAATGCCCTTTTTAGTAGTTTAAATAAATTATTATTGATAGGTTTTGAATATTGTGAAAGGTTGCTTAAATCATTGCATACAAAGGAAAAATTGGTTTTTTCTAATTTTACGTTTTTAATTCTCGAAAGCTTTTCCATAGCTTTATGATTAAAAATATCACACCCTAATCCGTAAACTGTATCGGTTGGATATACAATTATCCCATCTTTTTTTAATACCTCTACTATCTCGATTATATATTTTTCTGAGGGATTGTCCGGGTAGATTTTAATAATTTTTGCCATCGCGCGAAATTTATTAACCTTAATTCATTTACAAAGTTATATTATTCTTTAACAAAATCCAATGAGGTTGAATTCACGCAATATCTTAATCCGGTTTTTGTTGGACCATCATTAAAAACATGTCCCAAATGTGAACCGCAATTAGCACATAGAATCTCCATACGTATCATTCCATGAGAAGTATCTAACTTTTCAATAATTCGTCCTTTCACGATTTCCTGGTCAAAACTAGGCCAACCGCAGTGAGATTTAAATTTGGAATTACTATCAAACAATACTGCTCCACAAGCTTTACAGATATACACACCCTTTTCAAAATGCATATTAAATTTACCGCTATATGGAGCTTCTGTTCCTTTTTCTCTTAATACATAATATTCTTGGGAGGAAAGTTCTTTCTTCCACTCTTCTTCAGATTTTACTATCTTCATTTGTATTTCTTTTTTACTTCCAAACAACTTGTCCTTAGATAAGCAAGATATCAATATGACAATCGTTACAATTACAAAGTATAATCGTTTGGTTATTAGCGCCATCCTTACAAAAATCAAAATTCATTCCAATAAATTAGCCATTTTTAAGGACCATCACTAAATTCATTATTATACACATCTAAGAGTAAAAAGAAACTAGAAAGTAATATTGGACCGAATATTAATCCTATAAATCCGAAAATATTCATTCCTAAAATTACTCCGAAAATAGTAATCAAGGGATGTACATCATCCAATTTTTTTAAAATTGTAAAACGTGCAATATTGTCGGAAGTTCCTATAATTATAATTCCATATAATAATACAAACACAGATTGCCATGTATCTCCTGAAGCAAATAATAAAATCGCAATCGGTACGTATGCTAATGCAGAGCCGACAATAGGCAACATAGAAGCAAAAGTAGTAACAGCAAACCAAAACCATAAATTATCCAACCCAATAATACTATAACCAATGACTCCAACAATCCCCTGAATTATAGCAACCAAAGGTATTCCTACCGCATTTGATTGTATCATTTTTTTCAATCGATGACTCAATCTTATGGTATTTTCTTCTTTTAATGGAGACCATTTTAAAAATGTGCTTTCCATTTTCCTAATATTCATAATCATAAAATAAAATAGAACAAATGAAAAAAAGAAAACCACAACGGTATTCACTGTTGAATTTAATATCCTTGGTACAATTTTACCTACCCAAGCAGTAGCTTTAATGATATTATCCTTACTTAATATATTAAGCCCGTATCTAACCTGTAAATCATTTACAACTTCTACAAGGGAATCATTTATCTTATTGAAATATGTTATTGCTGTTTGTACCTGAGAATAGGTAAGCTCAATGATAAAGAAAATCGGAATCGAAATAATTATGGAGGCTAATAAAAAAACAATAATTATTGATAGCCACTTTTTTAATCCCTTTTTCTCTGTTAAATATAAAAAAAAATCTTTTGAAAGAGCATATAAAGTTATAGCTCCTAATAAACTCGGAAGAAATACAGCCAACTGACTAATAATAAGAATAAAAAGAGCTATTATTAGTATAAGAAATAAAATCTGATGTATTACTTTTGCACTTATTTTTTCCTTCATTGTTTCCTGTAAAATATAGTAAATGAGACTATTCTTTCATTTTTACTAAATATTCAATGGCTTCTTCATATCCGGGCAGCCCTTTTCCTTTGATCTGATGTACACACGCATCCTTGATTACAGAAATCTTTCGAAATTCTTCTCTTTTTTCGATATCCGAAATATGAACTTCTATAGCAGGTGCCGTTACCGACTTCAAAGCATCATATATTGCATAAGAATAGTGAGTGTAAGCTCCCGGATTAATTACAATGCCATCATATTTAAATCCTCTTTGATGAATTTTATCAATAATCGAGCCTTCATGGTTAGTTTGATAGTATTCCAATATCAAATCTAAAAATTTCTTCTGTAAATGCTTAAAATAATCTTCAAACGAATAATGACCGTAAATATCTGTCTCTCTTTGACCTAGCAGATTTAAATTGGGACCATTTATAATTAATATTTTCATAATCTTTTTTACGAATATAGTAAAGAATGAATGAAATAAACATAAATTTTGATAAAAAAAAATATTTAAGTATATTTGCACACCTGAAATTAATGCCCAGGTGGCGGAATTGGTAGACGCGCTGGACTCAAAATCCAGTGGTAGCAATATCGTGCGGGTTCGATTCCCGCCCTGGGTACATAAACATACTCTGTTTACTTCCTATTTATTATATCCATCATCACCCTCTATCTTATTTTATTTCACATCCAGATTTTAATTCCTTTCAAATATTGTATACCTACATAAATAAAAAATAAGAGACCTTTAAAGATAAAGCCTCTTACCATTTAAATTTTTAGAAATGTATAAACTTATTTTATTTCTATTTAATTTTAATTAAAAAATCTTTCTTGGGGTGTCTTACCTTCGGATAATTTACGTTCCAATCGTTTTCTTCGTCTCTATATCCTAAAGGAAGCATAACCACACTTTTCAACCCTAACTCTTTTAAATTTAATAGCTCATCTATGGCCTCATTTTCAAATCCTTCCATTGGTGTTGTGTCTACTTTCAACTCGGCAGCGGCGGCAATTGATAATCCAAAAGCTATATAAGTCTGTTTAGCAGCATGCTCAAAATTAAGTTCTGCAGCTCTGTTCAGGTATACTCCTTTGATACGATCAGTATAACTTTTGTAAGCATCTGCTGGCTGATTTCGTTCTCCGGTAATATGACCGTAAATGGTATCTATCCTTTTTTCTGTATAATTATCCCAGGCAGCAAATACTAAAATATGAGAACAGTCTTCTACTTGTTTTTGGTCCTTGGATATGGAAACCATCTTTTTTTTCAATTCTTGGTTTGTAATTTCTATAACTTTAAAGGGCTGTAGGCCTGAAGAAGTAGGGGCAAGCCATGCAGCCTCAATAATTTGATCAACTAAGGATTGCTCTACTTTTTTAGAAGGATCAAATTTTTTAGTCGCATACCTCCACTGCAATGATTTTATTAATTCCATATCAATTTTACTTTCTTTTAAATATTTATCTTTTAATACTTCTTTATTTTTACACTTGCACTTGTTCGTAACGATGGTTAATAGCTTATAAAATTGTTTTTGATACTCTAAAAATTCTTTTTCTTTCATGCATAATTCCTTTTTCAGAATTCGATGAATTATATAAGCATTTTCTTTCATTTTTCTCCCTTCTTCAGAAAGATAAATGAACATATGTCTTTCATCTTGCTTAGAACGACATCTCATAATGAGACCGTTCTCTTCCATTCTTTTTAAAAGAGGAGTTAATGTCCCGCTATCCAGCCATAATAATTTGCCAATGTTTTTTACACAAATTTCTTCATATTCCCATAAAACCAGCATGACTAAATATTGTGGATAGGTGATTCCCAATTTGTCCAAATATGGCCTGTACAAAGTTGTAATTTGCCTAGACAAGGCATATATCGGGAAGCACAATTGGTCTGTAAGTTTTAAACTATCCATATCATTTTAGATTGAACAAAATTAAATTGCGCACAATTAATAAGCAAATTTATTTTATAGAAAGATTATTTTAAAGTATAAATATTAAATTGATTTATTGCAACACTCATCCATTACTTACACCAAAGTTTCTTATTCTTAATAATTTCATTTTAATGGGAGTTTCTATATACTATTTGTACCTTTGCACATACGTTATAAATGTACAAAGACCTAAAAAAATTTAATCAATTCAATGATTGAGTTAAAAAATATTACCAAAACATTCGAATTTAAAGGCAAGAAAAATATAGCCCTTTCCGATATTTCTTTATCTGTTCCTGCTGGAAAAATTGTGGGGGTAATCGGGGAATCGGGTGCCGGAAAAAGCACACTGATCAGATGTGTTAATTTATTGGAAAGACCTAATTCAGGAGAAGTATGGATTGATGGCCAAAACCTTATGACTCTTACTTCTTCTAAATTAGCCGCCGCTCGTACCAATATAGGTATGATATTTCAACATTTCAATCTACTTTCTTCTCGTACAGTATTTGAAAATATAGCTTTTCCTCTGGAATTAAATCGTACCCCTAAGTCTGAAATAAAAAAAAGAGTATATGAGCTTATAGAATTAGTAGGACTTACCGATAAATTAGATCAGTATCCAGCAAATCTATCAGGTGGACAAAAGCAAAGAGTAGCTATCGCCAGGACACTTGCCAACAACCCTAAAGTGTTGCTATCCGATGAAGCTACCAGCGCACTTGATCCAGCAACGACTCGCTCTATTCTATCTTTGCTTAAAGATTTAAATAAAGAATTAGGAATAACAATTTTACTTATTACCCATGAAATGGATGTAGTCAAGCAAATTTGTGATGATATAGCTGTAATGAATGGGGGAAAAATTATTGAGCAGGGAAGTGTTTCAGAAATTTTTTCGAATCCTAAAACAGAATTGGCTCAACGTTTTATATCTTCTTCACTACATTTAGAAATACCTATAGATTATCAAGAACGTATAACTCCTATATCCCAAGAAGGAAAACACCCGTTATTGAAATTACAAATATCCGGAAATACGGTTGATGAGCCGGTATTATCGGAAATATCAAGACTCTTTGATACTAATAATAATATCATAAGTGCACAAATGGACTATGCAGGCGGAATTAAATTCGGCGTTATGTTAACAGAAATTATCGGCAATGTTTCCAATGAACAGGCTGCCATAGAATATTTACAAAGTAAAAACATTAAAGTAACTTTATTAGGATATGTCTAATTCAATTATTGATCTCTTAGCAAAAGGAACCTGGGAAACTATTGTTATGACTTTCGTCTCCGGTTTTTTTGGATATTTACTAGGGTTACCCGTTGGAATCCTTTTATTTATCACACGTAAAGGACAGCTTAAAGAAAATCTTGTTATCAATCATACGGTTTCTACCATAGTTAATATTTTCCGCGCGATACCGTTTATTATTTTAATTGTATGGATGATTCCTTTTACCCGTATGATCGTAGGAACTTCTATTGGGGTACCTGCTGCATTAGTACCTTTAAGCTTAGGGATCGCTCCTTTTATTGCAAGAATGGTTGAAAACAGCCTTATAGAAGTTCCCAATGGTTTAGTGGAAGCATCGAAAGCTATGGGGGCCACTCCCCTTCAAATTATTAAAAAAGTATTACTTCCGGAAGCTTTACCTTCGCTTATTAATTGTGCTACGATTTCTTTAATCACATTGGTTGGATATTCGGCAATGGGAGGAACAGTCGGTGCGGGTGGGCTAGGTAAGATTGGATACCAAGAAGGATATGTAAACAAAAACATGGAAATTATGAATTTTGTATTATTATTATTAGTTTTACTTGTTTTTGCTATACAATTTACCGGAGATTATCTTTCAAAAAAAGTTGATCACCGATAAAACTTAATTACATAAATTACAAAATCGAGAGTTTAATATATAATTATAATGAAAAAATTAATAATCTTTACCTTTATTATTTCTGCTATATTATTTAGTTCTTGTAAAAAAGATCAAGCAAAAAATCCGAATTATATTAAGGTAGGTGTAGAATCAGGACCAGAGTTTGTAGTCGCACAAACCGCACAAAAAATTGCTAAGGAAAAATATGACTTAGATGTAGAATTAGTGGAATTTAATGATTATATTTTACCTAACACTGCATTAAATGATGGCGATATAGACATTAACATTATTCAACATAAACCTTTTTTAGATAATATCATCAAACAGAGGGGATATAAGTTAGCCATTGTCGGAAATACTTTTATTTATCCCTTGGCAGGATATTCTAAAAAAATTAAATCAATTGAGGAGTTACAACCCGGTAGTACAATTGGAATACCTAATGATGCTACCAATCGAGGAAGAGCCTTATTACTATTACAAAAAGAAGGGTTAATAAAATTAAAAGATCCGAAAAGTCTTACTTCCAGCGCTTCTGATATAATTGAAAATCCTAAAAATTTAAAAATAGTTGATTTAGATCCTGCCATCCTAACAGAAATTCTTAATGATAATAAAGTAGCGGTTGCAATTATCAATAATACCTTTGCTGCAAAAGATGGTTTTACCTTAAAAGACGGTCTGTTTGTTGAAGACAAAGATTCTCCTTATATGAATGTAATTGTTTCGAGAGAAGATAATAAAGACGCAGAAAATGTAAAAAAGTTTGTTAAGGCTTATCAATCAGATGAAGTTGCAGAAACTACCAATCGTGAATTTAAAGGAGGAGCTGTCAAAGGATGGTAAGTAAATAATTATATATCAATACAACAATTAATTTTTAATGACTATTTTTAAATGGCTTAAAAGATTATTTTTTGCATTAGTTTTACTATCCATTATTATGGTCTTTGTATATAAATGGTTACCGGTTCCTTATACGCAATTAATGTTAAAAAGATATCTTGTAAATGGTGCGAAAATAGAAAAAAAATGGATTCCTTTGGACAGTATACCAAACTCAATAAAATTAGCAGTTATTGCAAGTGAAGACCAAAATTATCTTAAACATAAGGGGTTTGATTTTAAGGAGATACAAAGAATTATTGTAAAACTAGAAATTACTAAAAGAGGAGGTAGTACCATTTCACAACAAACCGCAAAAAATGTATTTTTATGGAATGGCAGAAATTTTATACGAAAAAGTCTTGAAGCTTATTTTACTTGCTTGATAGAATGGATCTGGGGAAAAAAAAGAATTATGGAAGTTTATTTAAATGTAATAGAATTTGGTGATGGTATTTACGGAATAGAGGCTGCTTCTAAACATTACTTTCATAAATCAGCCTATAAACTTACTAATAGTGAAGCTGCAACTTTAGCTGCTCTATTACCTAATCCTAGAGTATATGGAAAAGATATTAATGGGAATTTTATCCAAAAAAGAAAAGTTTGGATTTTGCGTCAAATGTCAAACATAAAGGATTTGGTAAAATTTTCTCAATAATAAACTATAACCTATAAAAAATTGAAATGTTAAAAAAAGTTTTTCTATTATGCTTACTTTCTCAATTTTGCTTTTCTCAAAAAGCGTTAGAAAAAATTTACAGCTCGTCGGTGAATGGAATTCAATTATTCAATCCCGATACGAATGATGAAACCCCGTTCATACAAATGGGAAAGGGTATGTTTGTATTAACTTTTGATATTTTAGATAAAGGTTATGAAAAAATATATTATACTATAAAGCATTTTGACAGGAATTGGAATGAAGATCAGCTTTTTGAATCCGAATATATTGACGGATATACCTTACCTCAAATATATGATTATCAACCCTCTTTTAATACACGACAAAATTATACACATTATACTTTGGAATTTCCTAACAAAGACATGCAACCTAAAGTTTCCGGAAATTACCTTTTGACTGTTTATAATGAAAATCACAAACCCTTATTTAGCAAAAGAATTTCATTTTATGAAGATTTTGCACATATCAATGTGGGATATGAAAGATACTCAACAGCTAAAAATTCAAATATAACACAGCGAGTAATAGCGCAGGCTTCTGTTTCGGGAATCAATTCAATTTCGACCAGGCAACTTTCTTTATGCATATTGCAAAATAATAATTGGAAAAATAGCATTTGTAATATAGAACCTCAATTTGTTAACGGAAATTCTTTCACATTTGGACAATTATCTAATGCTTTCGAAGGGGGTAATGAATTTTATACTTTCGATACTAAAAATATTTCTGTACCCGGTTATGGAGTCTCAGAATCTCAAGAAAGCAACCCTTTATATCTTACGTATTTATATCCGATTGCTCCTTATCCTTTAGATTACGCATATAATCCTGATGTAAATGGTGCTTATTATTTTAGACGCTTTGATCTTAATCAAGAAAGGGATGCTAGACGCGAAGGAGATTATACTCCTGTTAATTTTTCAGTAGCTTTTAGTAAACCCTTAGATGATAAAGATTTATATATTGTGGGATTATTTAATAATTACGAACTTTCCGATTCCAATAAAATGATTTTTGATGAAATTCAAGGTAGATACGTGAAGACCATATTATTAAAGCAAGGCTATTATAATTATACTATAGCAACCGTCGACAAAAAAAACGGTCAGCTTAGCCTTTCGGAAATTCCAGGATCTTTCTGGCAAACTGAAAATCTCTACCAGAGTCTGTTATATTACACACCTTTTGGCGGAACATATGATGCACTTATCGGATATGGTGAAATTAGAGCTAATAGACTATAATGTAAACGCTGCTTCTATAGTCTTATTTATTATTCTTTTAATAAAAACTAATAAAATCACCTTATATTACCGTAGGTTTACTATTTTTGTTAATTAAAATAAATGAAATAAAAATAAATCCATGTATATACTTTTTAAGAACATACACCATTATGTAGGTATGATAACACTTGTTTTTATATTATTACTTACTGTTGTATCGTTTATTTATTACTTACAAGAAAGAACAATAACCGGACAAGTTAAAAAAATATCATTAATAACTTTAATATTTACACATACACAAATAATTATTGGATTAGTATTATTTTTCAGTTCTCCTATTTTTCAATCTTCCAGTATTAAAGATATTATGGGAATCGGTTCTATTAGAAGAAACTATGTTGAACATCCATTTTCAATGATTATTGCGGGAATATTGATAACTATAATTAATGCACGGATTAAAAAAGTACCGAAAATTTCAGTATGGACACTCCTTATGTCAGCAATATCTCTTGCTTTAGTAATTGGAATGATTCCTAAGGCATTTTGGAACAGTTTAATTTCTTAAAAAATTAAAGTATTATAAATCATTTAAGTATATCATTTATGAAAATCGCAATTGTTGGAGTTAGCGGTGCTGTAGGGCAAGAGCTTCTCAAAGTTTTAGATCAAAGAAATTTTCCTTTAACCGATTTAGTGCTTTTCGGATCCAAGAGAAGTGCCGGACAAACTTATACATTCAAAGGAAAAGAATATAAGGTCAAGGAACTCCAACATAATGATGATTTTAAAGATGTAGATTATGCTTTGGTATCTGCCGGAGGAAGTACCTCTTTGAATTTTGCTGAAACAATTACCAAGCACGGAGCTATTATGATAGATAATTCATCAGCATTCAGAATGGATGATGAGGTTCCCTTGGTCGTACCTGAAGTCAATGCTGAAGATGCTTTACATACACCAAAAAATATTATTGCCAATCCTAACTGTACTACCATACAAATGGTTGTATCACTAAAACCCATTGAACAACTCTCACATATAAAAAGAGTTCATATTTCTTCCTACCAATCTGCTTCGGGCGCGGGCGGAGAAGCCATGAATGAATTAATTGAACAATTAAAACAATCTTCTTTAGGAGAAGAGGTAAAAGTTGAAAAATTTGCTTATCAATTAGCTCTAAATTTAATTCCTCATATTGATGTTTTCACGGATAATGGATATACGAAAGAAGAGATGAAAATGTTTAATGAAACCCGTAAAATTATGCATTCGGATATAGCAGTATCTGCGACCTGTGTTCGTGTACCTGTTATGAGAGCACATTCTGAAAGCATATGGGTGGAAACTGAAGACGAATTAACTGTAGAACAAGTTAGAAATGCCTTCGAAAACTTTAATGGGATAGTAGTGGAAGATAATCCTTCAGAAAAAAAATATCCTATGCCTTTATTTCTTTCGGGAAAAGATGAGGTTTTTGTAGGTAGAATACGTAAAGACCTTACCAATCCAAAAGGTATAGCTTTCTGGAGTGTAAGCGACCAAATACGAAAAGGAGCGGCTCTTAATGCAGTTCAAATCGCTGAATATTTGATTAAACACAAAAAATAACAAATTTACAGTAGATAAAGTCATTAAATTAAAAAGTGTATGCTAATTTAAGTAAATTAGTATACACTTTTTTAGTTTATAAGATATACAAACAACAAGTTTTGTAACTTTGCTTTCATGAGTGCCTTAAAAACTTTAAATCCTTATTTTTATAAACATAAAAAATTACTCTTATATGGAGTTATTTTCATAATTTTATCTAACATCTTAACGATCTTTCCTATAAAATTTATTGGAAAGGCTGTCAACATTATAGCCCAATCTCTAACGAGCACAGAAGTTCAGGATAAAAACCAATTATTTAAAAAACTTCTTTTGTATGGTGGAATTATTGTTCTAGCTCCTATTATTTCCGGTATCATGAAGTTTTATATGAGGCAAACCATTATTGTTGCTTCCAGGAGGATTGAATTCGAGCTTAAAAATAATATATATAAACATTATCAAACCCTTTCTTTTACCTTTTATAAGAAATCTAAAATAGGTGATCTTATGAATCGTATTAGTGAAGATGTTGTAAATGTTCGACAATATTTAGGACCCGGAATTATGTATAGCGCTAACTTATCAATAATGCTTATAATTATTATCGCATGTATGTTGGAGTCTGATCCCGTAATGACCTTTTATGCTATTATTCCTTTACCTTTCTTATCTTACATTATTTACAACCAAAGTACGATTATCAATAAGAAAACTAAAATTGTACAGACTAAACAGTCTGAACTATCATCTTTTGTACAAGATTCTTTTTCAGGTATAAGAGTTATAAAATCCTTTACCAAAGAAGACTATATTATTTCTAAATATGTAACTAAGTCTAATCAATATAGAGAAGAATCATTGTCTCTTTCTTCAACAGAAGCTTTTTTTTCTCCATTAATGATTCTTCTGATAGGATTGAGCAATTTATTTATACTTTATATTGGAGGCGAACGATATATAAACGGTAAAATTAGTGTGGGAACGATTACTGATTTTTTCCTTTACCTTAATGTATTAATATGGCCGTTTACCGCACTCGGATGGGTAATATCAATGACACGTAGAGCAGAAGCTTCTATGGAAAGAATAAACGATTTTCTCAATGTTAAAGAGGAAATAAAAAATACAAATTCAAACATTTATCCTATAAAAGGAAAAATTAGATTTGAAAATGTTTCTTATACATATCCCAATACTGGAATTAAAGCACTAAATAATATTTCTTTTGAAATACTGCCCGGAGAAACAATTGTATTCATGGGGAAAACCGGTTCTGGAAAATCTACTATTGCCTTATTATTAGAACGACTCATTGAGCCTGATTCTGGTAAAATTTTTGTTGACGATAAACCACTTTCGGATCATAATTTAAGTTTAATTAGAGATAAAATCGGATATGTACCTCAAGAAAGTTTTTTATTTTCAGATACAATTTTCAGTAACATTTCTTATGGAGTGGAAAATGCCAAGATGGAAGATGTTATAAAATTTGCTAAAAAAGCTGAAATTCATTCTAATATTATAGAATTTAAAGATAAATATCAAACTGAAGTAGGAGAAAGAGGTGTAACTCTATCTGGAGGTCAAAAACAACGCATTTCCATTTCCAGAGCTCTTATAAAAGAACCTGTTATTTTTTTGTTTGACGACAGTTTATCTGCGGTTGATACAGAAACTGAAGAAAAAATATTATCCAACATAGAAAACGATATAGACATTAAAACTACTCTGATAATTACGCATAGAGTTTCTTCAGCTAAAAATTCGAGCAGGGTTATCGTATTAGATCAAGGTAAAATTATTGAGATAGGAACTCATTCCGATCTTATTTCAAAACAAGGTTTTTATTCTGAATTGTATAAAAAACAAATTACGCAAAAACTATCGTAAAAACAATTGCTATTTTAAGAGTATTTTTTATATTTTTGCTCTGTTTAAACAAAAAAAGTAATATTTTATTATCCCTTAAAAGATATAATTTAAGGCAATAAAAAACAAAACACATATATGATGAATGATTTTGAAAATGTAGAGAAGAAAGAAAACGAAATTTTCTCTAAAGTATTAAGAGCAGGAAAAAGAACTTATTTTTTCGATGTAAGAGAGACTAAAGCAGGTGATTATTATTTAACAATTACTGAGAGTAAAAAGAACATTTCTGAAGAGGGTGCTTTAGGTTTCAAAAAATTTAAAATTTACTTATATAAAGAAGATTTTAAAAATTTTAAAGACATCTTTGAAGAAACTACCGCTTTCATCATTAAAGAAACCGGAGAAAAAGTTATATCTGAAAGACATAGAGACGATTTCCATTTGCAATCTGAAGAAAATAAAGACGGAGCAAATCCTACAAATATCTCAAATTATACAAATGTTGAATTTGATGATATTTAGTTCGTAACTTATTAAAATATAAACGTATTCTACATAAATAAAACAGATAGTTGATGTTCAACTATCTGTTTTTTATTCTAATTATAAATTTAACTTTTATTTAACATTTTAAAATAAAATGTTAAATATTTGTAAAAAAAGTTAAAGTGATCATATATATATACATATGATTATTATTTTTGATAACCAAAAAAATTTTTGTATCATCTTTGAATTTATGAAGTCTATTTTGAATTTATGAAGTCTATAATAAAAATACTTTTTGTTATTAATGTCCTTTCAATAACTACTACTTCTTGTGTGTCTAACTATGTAGCCAGCAATGATACTTATAAATATCCAACTACCAACGAAATGTTGGTGTCGTATCATCCAAAAAATGTTAAAATTTCAGATCCAGTTTTAGTTAGTAATGAATATCATTCTACTACTACCAACACAAAAAAAGATGTAGTTTTTGATGAAGACAGCAATATTTATGCCGAAAAAAATTTTTCTAAAACTGCATATAATTTATTGAGCGAAGCTAGAACTTATTTAGGAACTCCCTATAAATATGGAGGCACAACAAGACGTGGAATAGATTGTTCCTCTTTTGTTCAGCATGTATTTGCCGCATTAAATATTTCTTTACCTCGGACATCAATCGAGCAATCACATAAGGGAACATATGTTTCCAAACATAATTTGAAAAAAGGAGATTTAATTTTCTTTGCACACACTCCTAAAAGCAGGATTTCTCATGTTGGAATTGTAGAAAGTGTAAGCCCTTCTGGAGAAATATTTTTTATTCATGCCTCTTCATCAAAAGGCGTTACTATTTCTTCTCTTGATAAAGCTTATTGGAACTCAAAATTCAGAACCGGTAAAAGAATTTTAAATTCAGATTCAGATGAGGAAGCTCAAAATAATGACAAAATAGCTAAAGCTTCCGTATAAAATAAATTTATAAACATTAAAGGGGTGCTGTTTAAAACGGCTGAGATTATACCCTAAGAACCTGGACAAGTAATGTTGTCAAGGGAAATCTTAGATGAAGATTTCAAGTATTTTGAAATCTTATTTATTTTAGTTCAATTTAAACTATCCCTGGTATTAAATAATTATGAAAAAAAGGGATTGGTTTTATTTTATTATTGTTCTTTTAAGTGTTAATCTTCATGCGCAGAAAAAAAAAGATTCAATTATTCAGATACAAGAAATTATTGTTTCCGGAAAAGCCCCTATAAGTAAAGAACGAGTTACTGCAAAACAATTGCAAGAAAAAAATCTGGGACAAGACATCCCCTATTTATTAAAAAATAATCTTTCAATAGTTTCAACTTCAGATGCTGGAGCCGGTGTTGGTTATACTAGTTTAAGAATTCGAGGTAGTGATCAAACTCGAATTAATGTAACTCTAAATGGTGTACCTATAAATAACGCTGAGTCTCAAGGTCCTTTTTGGATTAATATGCCGGATATTGCCTCTAGTTTATCCAATCTTACCATACAACGTGGAGTTGGAACCTCAACTGAGGGTGCGGGTTCTTTCGGTGCAAGTATAAACGCAAGAACTCAAGCACCTTCCAGCAAACCCTATTTTCAAACTGATCAATCTCTTGGTTCTTTTAAAACACATAAACATACTTTTGGACTAGGAACAGGAAATCTTTTTAATGAAGCGCTAAAAATTGATGCTAAAATTTCTTTTATTAAATCGGATGGATATATTGACAGAGCTTTTTCCGATCTATTTTCTTATTATGTCCATGGTTTATATGAGAAAAACAATACTACTGTCGGATTTATGACCTTCGGGGGTAAAGAGAAAACGTATCAATCTTGGAATGGTATTGATGCCCAAATGATGAAAAAAAGAAGAACGTTTAATTCTTGTGGAGCTATTTATGATAGTGACGAAAATATAGTTCGTTATTATAACAATGAAACGGACAATTATAATCAAAATCATTATCATTTTTATATAAAACAAAAATTAACCCCTATTTGGACTATTAATTCAACATTTTTTTATACTCATGGTAAAGGATATTACGAAGAATATAAACAAAATTCCAAATTATCCAATTATAAACTTAAAGATATAATTATAGGGAATGAAACCATATCGAAATCAGATTTAATTAGAAGGCAATGGTTAGATAATAATTTTTACGGTATAGTAAATCGTTTGTCGGGGAATATCAACAAATGGAATTTAGAAGTTGGTATAAGCGCAAATAGTTATGAAGGATATCATTATGGAAATGTTATTTGGGGTAAATATTTCTCAAATGAACATATTGATCATGAGTATTATAGAAATAAAGCTATTAAAAATGAAGTTTCGGGCTTTTTTAAAGCTATATATGACCTTACTCAAAATTTAGAATTATTTGCCGATATACAGTGCCGTTCCATTTATTATAAAGGTCATGATGTGCCGGGGGGGGAAAGTATATTTAAAAATGGTGGCACAATCAAATTTAATAAAAATTACAATTTTATAAATCCGAAAATTGGTACTTCTTACAAAATTGAAAAGGGGACGATATATGTCACATATGGATTAACTCAAAGAGAACCTAGCAGAAATGATATATTAGAAAAATCAAATGTCAAAGCAGAATTAATGCACAATGTTGAGTTGGGTGTTCAACAAAATTTGCATAAATTTTCATATTCGGTAAATTGGTATGGAATGTATTATATTAATCAATTAGTATTAAGCGGAAAAATTAATGACGTGGGAAGTTTTATTCGAGAAAATAGTGGTAAAAGTTACCGAACCGGCATCGAGCTTTCATCTTCTTATCAATTAACTAAAAAGGTATCATTATCTGCAAATTCAACAATAAGTATCAATAAAAATATAAACTTTAAAAAAGAAACTTCTTCATATATCGAAAAGCTTGGAAATACGCCTATTGCTTTTTCTCCCAGCTATATCGGTAATCTTATTGCAGAATGGAAACCTATAAAAAAACTGAATTGTAAATGGATAAATCAATATGTAAGCAGTCAATATTTAACAAATGAAAAGCCTAAAAACGGTAAATTAGAGGGATACTTTGTTTCAGATATGACATTCGAATTTTCGCCCTCATTATTATCCATGAAATACCTTAATTTTAAACTTGCCTTAAATAATATTTTTAATTGTAAATATGAAAATAACGGATATTATAACGATAATACCCCTTATTATTATCCTCAAGCTGGTTTTAATTTTTTAACCGGTATAAGTCTAAAGTTTTAAGTAATAATCTTAGATAAAAAAAATTTATTTTAGTTGATCAATTCTGATTTAATATATATTTTTGTAGCAAAGTTTTATTATGAAATATTCGATAATACTGTTATTTTTCCTACTATTTTTAAATATATCTGCCCAAGATAATAAATTAATTCAGTGGAAAAATATACAAGAGGCCGATAGCTTACAAATGTATGGTGACGAAAGGTTATTATTCGTTGATATTTATGCAGATTGGTGCGGTCCATGTAAACTTTTAGACAAATATACCTTCCAAAATCAGGAGGTTGCTACTTATATTAATGAAAATTTTATTCCGGTGAAATTTAATGCAGAATCTAAAGGATCCATTACTTTTAAAGGTCATGTTTTTGAATATGTTAGCAATGGCCAAATAGGCATACAATCATGGGCTTATTACATATTAGGAGGTCATTTAATATATCCTTCCATGGTTTTAATTAATAAAGAAGGTGAATCTGTCTATGTTTTTAAAGGATTTATTCAACCGGATGAATTTTTGAAAATGGTAAAAAATGTAAAATCCGAATTAGATCAAAAATATAACTAAAGAGAACATATAAACGCTCCATTTCTTGAGGTAATCCAATGATTTGAAGGGCTTTTATAGTTTTGACCATCTGCGTATTGGATTTTATTACCCGTAAATATAATAGTACATGGATTCTTCAGTTCTTTAACGATCGACAGTTTGTCGGTAATTATGTAATTAGCGGAATCCATATTATTTTTACCCGGTTTATTTAGAACAAGAATTTTTTTTCTTTCCCATTTATAAACTGTATTCATTTGTAAAGTTTTATATTGAACAGAACTTATTCTTTCCCCGATAGTATATGGATCTATGATATTCCGCTTTACCTTTTCCCAATTTTCAGATGAGCTTCCTATTATTAATAGCTTTTTTCCATTTCTAAATCCTAGTAAAGTATTTGAATGATTGAAGACAATAAAACTTTTTTTAGATGATAATTTAAAATCATTATACAAGATACTCAATTGAAAACATATAACACAGATAAAAAAAGGAAATATAGTTTTTATTTTTAGCTGGTAAAGGTAATTTTTTAAAAAAATTAAAGCTGATGTTAAAAATAGTAATTCCATTAAGTTTAATGAAATATTTTTAAACATTAACTTCTCCATTGAAGAAATATAATAGGTTGCATCTACGAGAATTTTAACTAAAAAATCATAGATAAATGTTGGATAGGTCTGATATTCTAGAGGTAAAAAAACCAAAAAAATTTCACCTAATGAAGAATATGTTATAACAAATGTATAAGGAATAATGAGTATATTAATTGGAATTGATAACAATGAAAATTGATGGAAATAAAAAAGAACAAATGGCAAAGTCCCTATTTGCGCAGCTATAGTTACTGCTAAAGGATTTAAAATCCATTCGTTAACTCTTTTATTCTTTACCTTCATATATTTATATATAGATGGTGATAACCATGATATGAAAAATACTGCAATATAGCTTAATTGAAATCCGACCGAATATATTTCATTAGGATCACATAAAAGTATAATGATCGCAGATAAGGCCATACTATGATAAATATTACTAGTACGTTTTAACAGCTCGAAAAGGTAATAGATAGTGATCATCAAGCAGGAACGAAATACAGAAGAAGATAATCCCACTAAGCATCCGAAAAACCATACAAAGCTTAACGAAGTTAAAATTATAATTTTTCTATTCCCGCTTTTTAGCACCCAGCTTAATAGAGAAAAAATGATCCCAAATATAAAGGCTATATGCATCCCTGATATTGCAATTAAATGCATGATTCCTGATTTTGAATAAGCATCTATAGATTCTTTTTTCATTTCCGATCGATCTCCTAATAAATATGCCTTCAAAAATTCTTTTGAGTCTTCACTCAACGATGAGCTTTCAATCTTAGTGATTAAATTTTGATTGAAATTTTTAATCATGTATACAAGAGAATAATGGGCTGATTCTGAAATTATTTTATCTACTTTAGCTATTTGTAAAATATAGTTTCTTTTTAAATATTGAGCATAATTAAACTGGTGTGGATTCATAAGTGTTATAGGATCACTTAATGTAACCTTTAACACGTATTCATTTCCAAGAGTAAAAACCGAATTAAATTTTTCTTTATCAACTAAAAGCATAATAGCTCCTGAAGTATGATTTCGTTGATTTTTATATGAAATAGTTTTTACTTCAGCAGTATATTTTCGATATTGTTTATTAGAATTATTTTGTTCTTTTATAATTACTGTTATGTATTGGACATGTCCTTTTTCTTTATATTTTATATAATGATCATTTGCAATATCGTTATTTAATTTTCCTACTACTATACCAATCAAACACCAAGAACCCAAAATAAGAAGTGAAAATATTTTTCTATAATTAATTTTACTGGTCATATATGCTAAAAAGAACAATAATGCTCCTTGTAAAAAACATAAGTATAAGATTGAAATAGAAATTTTTTCGCAAATAAAAACCCCTATTACTAATGAAAAAAAATAGAATACATAAGGATTTCTTGAAAGATCCATAAAAAATTATTTAGCTAAAATACTAAATTAGTTGAAAAAATTTTATAAAATTTATAAAATAACCATTTATTTTATCATTATATATTTTACTATTTTATTTAATACTATTATATTTATACTGTAAAAGAATACAAAACAAACTAATTAAATTATTATTTATTTTATGAAGCTAAAGTACAAAGCATCAGAGCTATTTTGTTTTCTAAGCATTATGGCACCTACATCTATGTTTTTTTCCCAAAACATTCCTCCTGATTCTTCCACAATTTCTGAAAAGGTAATTGATGACGTTCTGATTATAGGGAAAGGAGTTATCGACGTTGCTAAAGAAAGGGAAACCCCTATTGCCGTATCTATAATTAAAAAACAAGAAATCAGGGATAAGGGAGGAAACCAGGAATTTCCTGCGATTATGAAAAATACCCCCTCTATTTATGTAAATGATGCTACCGGTTATGGAGATGCTAAGATGGTAACTAGAGGTTTTGATCAATCCAATACTGCCGTATTAGTCAACGGGCAACCCGTCAATGGAATGGAAGATGGTACAGTGTATTGGACCAATTGGACAGGATTGATAGATATTGCGAATACTGTTCAGGTACAAAGAGGGCTTGGTTCTTCTAAACTTGCTGTATCTTCCGTAGGCGGAACGATAAATATTATTACAAAAGCCACAGAAAAAAAAGCAAGTTCTACTGCTAGATTTGTAACAGGAAATGATGGATTTTGGAGAACTACCTATGAATATAATAGTGGCTTACAAGGAAAATGGGGAGTATCGTTTGCAACCTCTACCTGGAGAGGTGATGGATATAGTAGAGGAACAAAAGGATCCGGACAAAATTATTTTTTGTCCATTGGTTTTCAACCTAACCAAAAACATAATTTTAATTTTATAATTTTCGGAGCGCCTCAAAACCATGATCATAAATACTATACAAAAATATCCGATTATAAAAGATATGGCTATAAATACAATGTAAACCAAGGTTGGTTTCATGGTAAAGAACTTTTATTAAGATCCAACTATTATCACAAATCGGTTGCCAATTTAAACTGGGATTGGAAAATCAATGAACGTAGTACCTTATCTACTGTAATTTATGGCTCCTTGGGTAGAGGAGGCGGTACTGGAGGATTCGGATCTAAATATATTGAAACACAAAATATTTCAACTCCTCAGAGTGCGAATGCCATACCCGGAAGTAGAAATCAACAAAATGGAACAATTAATTGGGATGCTATCTTTGATTACAATTTAACTCATAATACAGACGGAATAGGAACAGGTAAAGATAATTATATTATGAGATCATCTGTTAATGACCATCAATGGTACGGATTAGTTTCCAATTTCAATCACAAATTCAAAAAACATTTCGAGTTTAATGTTGGAATTGACGGGAGAGCTTATACCGGAACTCACTTTCAACAAGCCATGAATTTTATGGGACTATCTGGGGTTTCCGATAATATTTCAACTAACGTAAACGGAATGAACACAGTTACTAAAAATTATAACATAAATCCTTGGAGCTCATTATTCAGAAATGTTAGTAAGGGGCAAAAACTAGGTTTTGATTATGATGAAACCATACAATATATTGGAGCTTTCGGTCAATTTGAGTATGTAAATAAATTTATGAGTGCATTTATACAGGGGGTTATTTCCGAACAATATAATTCAAGAAAAGACCGGTTTAACTATACTCCAACCAATCAGAAATCTAAAACGTTAAATAATACGGGGTATAACATCAAAGGAGGAGCTAATTTTAAAATTAACAAGAATCATAATATTTTTGCAAATGCCGGATATTATTCCAGACAACCGTTCCAAAACAATTTATTTCTCAATTGGAAAAATGATGTAAATCCGTTGGCAGACAATGAGGAAATTATAGGGCTAGAGATTGGCTATGAACTTCATTATAGATTCTTGGATGTAAGTATCAATATATATCGAACCAGTTGGAATAATAGAGTAGAAACAATTTCCAATGAAAGTATTAATCAAATTGAAAACAGATCCGGAATTGATGAACTCCATCAGGGAATTGAAGTTGAATTGCTTGCCAAACCATTAAAAAAATTAAATATCAAAGGACATTTATCTTTAGGAAGCTGGAAGTATAACGGTAATGCACATTCAACCACCTATGATTCCAATAATTTATCAAATATTATAAGCGAACAAGATATTTTATTGGATGGAGTAAAAACTTCAAATGCTCCTCAATTTAGTTATGGAGTAGGATTAGTATGTAAAGCTTTTAAAAATTTTTCCTTTGATGCAGATTTAAATAGGTATGAAAAATTATACTCCGATTTTGACATTACTAGAGTTGCTGGTAACACTAAAATCGATTTAATAGAGCTTCCTGACTATTTCACTTTAGATGTAGGTGCTTCTTATACTATTTATTTAGATAATTCCTCACTACGTTTTAGGGCTAATGTCAACAATGTATTAAATGATGTTTTTATGACCTATTCTAAGACCAATTTGAAATCAGGAGATAAGGGCGCTGATAATGTCAAGTTTAAAGGAATTGATACGGCCAATCAGGTTTATTTCGGAAATGGTAGAACTTGGAATTTTGGCGTTACCTATAATTTCTAAAGCATAAATAATTAAATAATCTAACAAATTGTATGGTCAAATGTTGAATTATCCTTTTTTATCTACATTTTAAGATGATAAACAATAAATGATTTATAATTATTGAATTGGCATGAATTAATAGAGTAAAATAATAAATATTTTACTCTATTTTTATTATATTTGTTTATGTAGCAATTCATTATGGATATAATCAAAGATCAAATTATTAGCAAATCGATAGAATTATTTACACAAATCGGCGTCAAAATGGTTACCATGGATATGATCAGTAAAGGTTTATGCATGTCAAAAAAAACTTTATACGAGCATTTTTCCAGTAAAGAAGATTTAATAAAAAACACCTTTAACAAATGTTTGACTTCTTATATTCAGGAAATGGAAAATAAAATAAAGGATTATCCTAATATTATCCACCAGAAATTTCTTATTCTTGAAAATAGTACTTCTTCTATTTTTTTCAGAGAAAACCAAACTTTATTTCAACTTAAAAACTTTTATCCTGACATCTATTCGGAAATGTTTTCTTTGTATAATAACTCCATAAAAGCTTTCATCAAAAATAATATAATTTTAGGAATTGAGGAAGGTATATACCGCGCTAAAATGAATAAAAAATTAACCATTGAATATTTTTATCTAATTGAAAAAATGATCATAATGGAGAATAGCTTTACAGAAGTAAATTTAAGTGAGATTCCTGTAAAGAAATATTTCATTGAATTATTAATACGGTCTATTGCTACTAAAAAAGGCATTAAGGAACTTGAAAAATACATCTCCAAAAGTTAAGAGGTTACGCCCGCTACGGTTTTAAGTCCGAATAAAGTTGATATTGAGATTATATGCTCAAAAATTTCTGCTTGTATATCTTCAAATTCAAGTAAATCCGAAGTATTGGTAAAACAATATACTTCTATAGGTATTCCATAAATGGTAGGATCTAACAATCTAACCATTAGGGTATCTTTCTTAGATATTAGTAAATGATTTTGAAGATTCCATCTAATATAATTCCTAAATAACCCCAAATTTGTTTGTATCAAATCATTTTCAGTTTTTTGAGAAGTAAAGTACTGATGCAATTCTTCATTAATTTTCATCTCATCAAGCTCTTTTTTTTCTAAAAATAGGACAGATTGACTATCAATAATTATCGACCTTTTTATCCTTCTAGAATGAGAAAATTTCATAGGTTCGTAATTTATAACTTCTGTCGATATTAAGTCATAAGTTGGTATGGTAGATATAGTCTTATCTTTATTTTGAATCTTAGTTGTTACCAAATTTATTTCTAATATTATTCCTTCTAAATTATATTTAGATATATAAATTTCATCTCCTGATTTTAATTGTTTGGAGTTTGCAATATTTATTCCGGCCACAAATCCTAATACAGGATCTCTAAATACCAAAATTATTACAGCCATTATAGCCCCTAAAAAAGTAAAAAAATTTGAGCTTGATAGATCAAATACGATGGATATAACAATAAAACTTGATAATAATACAATTATAATTTTAAGAAACTCCAAAAAAGTATTTAAAGCAATGGTCCTATAGCTTTTATCCCTGTTTTCCACATCATTATAAGAATCAATAATACTAATAAAAAATTTTGCAATAAATACGATTAAAAATATACTGAATATTAAATTAAGAATATGAAAACTTTGTGGATGAGAATAAAATATTAAGGGGACTAAAAGATAGCATATTCCTAAAGGAAATAATCGAAAAAAGCTTGTAAATACATTTTTTTTTATAAATGTATTCATCAAGATATTTTTTGTTTTAGGAACTATTTTTAAAGCGATTTTCAATAAGACTTTTCGCTGGAAAAAATCTAAAATCAGAAATATAATTAATACGATCAAAATTTTACTTGTAATTTGTGATATTAATACTATATCATCAGGTAAATTTTTTGATATATAACTATCTAATTTATCAATTATTGAATTTTCATTTTTAAGTCTTAATATATTTATCTCAGTCATTAATTCATTACTATTATATCATTTTATTATGGATAAAGTATAATGTTTGTTATTTATTAACTATCTTTATGGTTATATTTAATATATCACATTTTATGCCTGATTTAATTTGGATAGTTTTAATATTTATACTTATAATTATTGGTATGATAGGTTCCGTCTTACCTGCATTGCCGGGAACTCCCATTGCATTTATAGGTTTATTAATTTATAAACTATCTCCACTTGGAGACTCGTTAAGTTGGTGGTGGGTAGCTTTTTGTGCAACTTTAACTCTATTAGCATTTGTCGTAAACTATTTTATACCTATTCTTACAGCCAAAAAATTTGGAGGATCTAAATATGGTATAATTGGTGCTTCCCTAGGAATATTTGCAGGTTTTTTTCTTCCTTCCGGTTTTTTATACGGTCCTTTTTTAGGAGCCTTATTTGGAGAATTGATGCATGATTTTATGGATAAAAAAGGTGCTTTAAAAGCTTCTGTAGGTGCTTTATTAGGTTATTTTTTAAGTATGGGTGTTAATATTATTGTATGCGGTATAATTATGACCATCTTTATTATTCATCTTACCTATACCTATTTCAGTAACAATGGATAAGCAATATTTATTTAAAATTTATCGATTAACTTTTTATTCATTTGATCTTACAATCTAGAAAAATTTCAACAATACAATCTAATGTTTAGCAATAAAAAACTCTATCAACAGTAACTGTTAATAGAGTTTGTCTATGTTATTTATATTATAATTTTAGTTATTATTTGCAGCTTGAATAGCAGTAATTACCACAGTATTATATATATCTTCAATGGTTGCTCCTCTACTTAGGTCATTTATCGGTTTTTTCAAGCCTTGTAATACAGGACCTAAAGCCAAGCCGCCTGATTCTCTCTGTACAGCTTTGTAAGTATTATTTCCTGTATTTAAATCCGGAAATATCAGAACATTTGCTTTACCTGCTACTAAAGAACCTGGCATTTTACTGCTTCCGACGCTTGGAACCACAGCTGCATCGTATTGTATAGGACCTTCTATTAACAAATCCGGACGTAAAGATTTTACCAGCTCAGTTGCCTTTCTAACCTTATCAACATCTACTCCAGCTCCTGAATATCCTGAAGAATAAGAAAGCATGGCAATTTTCGGTTCAATTCCAAAATTTTTAGCCGTACCTGCAGCAGATATAGCTATATCAGCCAATTGTTCATAGGTCGGATTAGGAACAATCGCACAATCTCCATATACTAATACCCTGTCCTGTAAGAGCATAAAAAATACAGAAGAAACAGTTTTAATACCCGGCTTTGTTTTAACAAATTGTAGAGCTGGAAGTATAGTATGAGCAGTTGTATTCTGAGCTCCGGAAACCATTCCATCTGCATCTCCTTTGTAAACCATCATCGTTCCAAAATAAGAAGCATCGAGCATTAAGTCTCTTGCCTGAGCAAGCTCCATACCTTTATCTTTCCTTATCTCATACAAGGTTTCTACATAATCATTGAGTTTATCATTATCCGTATTATCTAATACGGAAATAAGATCTGTATTCCAATTCAGTCCAAGCTGATTTACCTTTTGTATAATTTCTTCCTGCTTTCCTAAAATAGTAATTTTTACTATTTCATCATCCGCCAACATAGAGGCTGCTCGTATAATTCTTTCATCTCCACCTTCCGGTAATACTATATGTTTATGAGCTGCTTTAGCTTCTTTCAATAAATTATACTGGAACATTCTTGGAGTAATTCCTTCAATTTTAAAGGAAGATATTCGTTTATCAAGCTCCGGTACATCTACATATTGTTCGAAAAGATCAATATTACGTTTTATTTTAGCGCTATTCTCCGGATATATGGTTGATTTAATATTATCTATAGCGGTAGCTGCCTCGAATGTGCCAATATCTACAAGTAAGATAGGCATATTTACACTGGAACCATCAACCATTTTCATTATTGATGCGTCAGGACTGATCCCTGCCGTTAATATTATCCCAGATATCCTTTTGAAATTAGATAAGTTGGAAAGTAATGTTCCTATGATTAAATCAGATCTGTCACCTGGAAGGATTACTACACAATCATCATCTACATAGTTTATAAATTGTGATAAGAGCATACCTCCTATCATAAATTTATTAATTGATCTATTAAGATTTTCACTTCCATGTAGCACTTTAGCTCCTAAAACATCTGCTACTTCTTTAAGAGTCGGGAAGCTCAAAGGTTTGTCGTTAGGAATTATTGATAACAATACAGAATCCCCAATTCTTTTCTTGCTTTTGGTAATTACCTCCTCTATATTCTTATCACATTTATTAACAATTACTGCAATAACCTTATTATCTTTCTTTAAAAAATTATTTAATTCAAGACTAATATTTTTAGCTAAATCATGAGAGTTTTTAAAGGAATCCTTAACAACCAAGACTACTGGTATATTTAAAGATTTAGCTATAATTACATTTAAATCATACTCTAAAGAAGTACTTCCGGCTGATAAATCAGTTCCATCAATCAAAACGAAATCAAATTTATCTTCTAAAGCCTTATACTTTTGTATTATACTATCATAAGCATCATTTAATCTCCCACTATTTTGAAGGTCAATAATTTCGCTTTTAGTAAAAGCGTAGGCATCTTCATAACTTTGATTCAAATTAAAAAAAGAAATCATAGTTTCAATATGGTTATCTTTTATCCCATCATCCAAATCATCGATAATAGGACGAAAATAACCTATATTAGGTGTTCTCCTCATGACCATTTGCAATATCCCCAGGCTAATCAAAGATTTCCCACTGTAAGGACAAGTAGCCGCCACATATACTGATCTGTTGTTCATTTATTTAGTAATAATATAATTGAAAGTTTTACAAAAGTACAAAATTGGAAGATATACTTATAATTTAATTCTCAAATTAAACTATATCTAAATAATGCTAAATAATCTTTAGATATTTTTGTTTATAACCAAAATAAGATTGGTCTATCCTCAGAACTCAACTTTTAATCCATCGTAAGCCGGAAAAACATTAGGAGGCAGCATTTTTTCTATTTCTTCATGAAATCCCAATTGATAACTGATATGTGTTAAATACGCCTTTTGGGGCTTAACCTTATCAATAAACTCTAAGGCTTGAGTCAAGTTAAAATGTGAAGCGTGAGCATCTTTTCTCAAGGCATTAATGACCAAAATATCCGTATGTTTTATTTTTTCGATTTCCTCTTCAGAAACATAGGATGCATCAGTAATATAAGACAATCCGCCAATCTTAAAACCTAAAATAGGTAATTTACCGTGCAATACATTTATAGGAAGTATGGAAACATTAGGTAAGGTTATAATACCCTGTACAGAATGTAATTCAAACCCCGGAGCTCCCGGATATTTTTCTTCTGCAAAGGCATAGGCATATCTTCTTTTTATATCTTCCAATACTCTTTCTTTTCCATATATAGGAATATCTTGCCCTTTTAGAAAATTTATAGGTCGTAAATCATCTAATCCGCCAGTATGATCCGTATGTTCATGAGTAATTAATACTACATCTACATTAGATTTGTTTTCTCTTAACATTTGCTGTCGAAAATCAGGACCGCAATCTATTAAAATATCCACCCCTTTATAATGAATTAATGCAGAGGTTCGTAATCTTTTATCTTTAGTGTCCATAGATTTACAGACTGGATCGTTTGAGCCAATAACCGGAATTCCTTGAGAAGTACCAGTTCCTAAGAATGTTATATTACTTTTTTGTAGTACCATAATTTTTGTAAATTTACGAACAAAAGTTTAAACAATGCTCTCTCATAAACAAGTACTTACGCCTAGACAAAAAGCTCTTCAGATTAATTTAAACAAGAATATTTATGGAACTTTTTCAGAAATTGGTGCGGGTCAGGAAACCGTACGTTACTTTTTTAGAGCCGGAGCTGCCTCTAAGACCATAGCGAAAGCAATATCCGCTTACGATAAGGAAGTCAGCGACTCTATTTATGGAAAAGAACCTGATAATAGATATGTTTCTCAGGCTAGGTTACTAAAAATGCTAGACCATGAAATTAAGCTTATTGAAGATCGAATTGATAGAAATAATAACTCTGGCAGAATATTTTTCACTTATGCCAATACGGTAACCACTATCAACTTTAATAAAACTTTCAAAGGACACGGGTGGGTAGGCATTCGATTTCAGTTACAGGAATCGGAAGCTTATAATGAAATTATTTTGCATGTACGTTTCCATGAAAATGAGGCGAAATTACAACAAGAAACCTTAGGAATATTAGGAGTAAATTTAATTTACGGCGCTTTTTTCTACAGTGATAATCCAAAAAAAATTATTAATTCTCTATATGATGAATTAAGTATCGATAAAATAGAGATCGATATGATTAATTTTAGCGGACCGAGATATCATTCTGTAGATAATCGTTTATTGAGTTTACAATTAGTTAAAAACGGAATGTCTGATGCCGCTGTTTTTAGACCTAATGGTAAAAATGTACTCCCGGCGGATGAGTTATATAACAAAAACATTCTTGCGTTAAGAGGAAGTTTTCGCCCAGTTACCCATGTAAACATAGACATGTGTTATCAGGGACTTAAAATGTTTATGAAAGAAAAAAATGTTGACCATCAAAATACTAAGGTTTTGTTTGAAATAACCTTATCTAATTTACTTTCTTCCGGGGAAATTAATGAGCAAGATTTTTTAGATCGTGCCGATGTCTTGGGAAAGTTGGGATATACCGTTTTAATTTCTAATTTTTCCGAATATTATAGATTAGTGGATTATTTTAGCAGATTTACCTCTGAACGAATTGGCATTACGATGGGAGTAAATAATTTATTAGATATTTTTGAGGAAAGTTACTATACTGGACTTAGTGGTGGAATTATGGAAGCCTTTGGTAAGTTATTTAAACAACAGATGAGAATTTATCTTTATCCTTATATTAATCAGGAAACAGGAGAGCTTCTTAATTCTGATAATTTAAAAGTAAATGAATCTTTAAAAGATTTATACAAATATTTTAAGAAAAATAAAAGAATTGTAGATATTAACGATTACAATGACTCTTATCTTAAAATATATGGCAAACAAATTCTTTCTCAAATAGCTTCAGGAAAATCGGGATGGGAAAATAAAATGCCTAAAGAAGTTGCAGATATGATTAAAGAAAAGGGCATGTTCGGCTACACTATGGATTTTGCAAATAATTAATAACACTTACTTATAAAAAATGATTATATATTCAGAGAGCTTTCACGTGGAATATCCTTCGGAAAAAGATTGGTTACTTTGGGTTAAAAATATCCTAATTCCGGAAATGAAAAAAACACAAAAATTTACAAAAATCATATTTTCAAAAGTAACATCTCATTCCGATGAATCGGGATGTACCTATTCTCTACAATATTATGCCAAAAGTAAAAATGATTTAGAAGATTATTACAGAAATTATTCCGATAAATTTTCTCAATTACTTGTTAATACATTTGGAACAAAAATATTATCTTTTAAAACTGAACTGGAACTTATAGATAGTTTTGATTTCTAATTCAATACTTCTTTTTCAAAGCAAACTAAATTTGGAAGAAAATATAAGTAAAACTGCCACGGTATCTTCTAAATTTTATAATATTTTTAAATTGATGAAATGAACTTTTTACTGATAGTAAGTGTTTTATCAATCTCATCTTCTTTTATGCAATCGGATATAAACCATGTTTCATAACCGGAAGGAGGTAAATAAATGCCGTTTTCAAGTAAAAAATGAAAATATTTATTAAACATATCATGATCGGCTTTGGAAGCATCATCAAAATTTGAAACTTCAGAAATTCCAAAAAATAGGGTCAACATGGAAGTACATTGATTAATACATATTTGAATTCCTGCACTTTCAAAAATAGCCTTTAATTCCGTAGATAATATTTTTGTGGTTTGGGTAATTCGATCATAAATATCCAAATCGCTTTTAAGAATGGATAAAGTCGTATACCCTGCACACATGGCAATCGGATTCCCGGATAATGTACCTGCTTGGTAGACTTTTCCTTCAGGAGATAAAAAATCCATAATTTCCTTTCTTGCAGCAAATGCCCCTACAGGCATGCCTCCTCCTATTATTTTGCCATAGGTTACTATATCTGCTTGTACATTAAAAAAATCTTGCGCACCGCCTAATTTTGCGCGAAAACCGGTCATAACTTCGTCAAAAATGAGTAATGATTGATTGTCTTTACATAGAAGTTTTAATTGTTTAAGAAAATCTTTTTTCGGGGGAACGCATCCCATATTTCCTGCTATTGGCTCTAAAATAACTGCCGCTATTTCATTTTTATTATTTTCAAAAAGTGATTGCACCGAGTCAATGTCATTATATCTCGCCAATAAAGTATCCTTTGCTGTGCCATTTGTTACTCCGGGACTATTAGGATTTCCAAATGTTGCCGCACCACTTCCTGCCTTTATAAGAAAAGAATCTGAATGTCCATGATAGCATCCTTCAAACTTAATAATCTTATTTCTAGAGGTATACCCTCTTGCTAACCGAATTGCCGACATACAGGCTTCTGTACCTGAATTCACCATTCTAATTTTGTCAATATTTGGAACAAAGGAGGTAATTAATTTTGCAATTTCAGTTTCCAATTCTGTAGGAGTTCCAAAAGAAAATCCATTTTGCATTTGTTTTCTGACTGCCTCTACCACTTCTGTATGATTATGCCCAAGAATCATAGGCCCCCATGAATTGATATAATCTATATATTTATTTCCATCTTCATCGGTAAGATAAGCTCCCTTCGCTGATTTTATAAAAATCGGAGTTCCTCCTACTGATTTAAATGCTCTAACAGGTGAATTTACTCCTCCAGGTATATATTTACGGGCCTCTTCAAATAAAGCTCTGCTTCTTTTAAATATCATCTAAAATTTTATTATTTAACTTTTTCTTCCTTTTAACAAAATTCTATCTCCTTTTTTGGGTTCATCGCCTGGAAACATTAAATTTATTTTATATAATTGGATTAAAGAAATTCCATTTTCCTGGGCTATATGATACATCCTTTCTCCTTCTTTTACCACATGTTCCTTGCTTAGTCCTTTTTTCTTTTTTGGTTCTAAAAATATTTTTTGATTGACCTCAATATTATCCTGAAAAACCAAATCATTGTATGCTTTTAATTGATTTAGAGAAATATGATACGCTTTTGATATGTCTTCCAAGGTATCTCCATCTTTAAATACAATATATTTTACATGTCCATTAGGATGAATTTTGATTCTCGAACTGGGAAATTGAAAATTATTAACCTTTGTTACAACTATTTTCTTTACATTTTCAATTTTCTTCTTAGCTGGATTCTTTATAGAACTTTGATTCTTTTTATCTTTGATTTCACGATCCTTAGTATTAATATCAGCTACTAAGATAGGCTGTTCATCTGAAATATTGGATTTATACGAACCGGGATACAACTCTGCAAGTTTTACATCCACTTCATCAGAAGTTAATGAATCGAACAGATACAATTTATATCTCTCTATTAGATCAATCAACATATAGGCATATTTAGGGTTTGTAGCATACCCTGCTTTTTTTAATCCATGCGCCCACGCTTTGTAATCCTTCCTATCTAATTGAAATAATTTTTTATAGTAAGGCCTTTCAGCTAAAAATAAAGAATGATCTCTATAGGATTCTTTTGCTGAGTTATATTTTCTAAAACATTCTCCTTTGGCATCGTCATCATGATACATTCTTCCCCCCGTCCAATCATTTTTACACTTTATCCCAAAATGATTATTGCCTTCTTTCGCTAATATACTTTGTCCATTTCCTGTCTCTAAGATACCTTGCGCCAAGGTAATACTAGCAGGAATTTGATACATTTCCATTTCTTCCACAGCTATTTTAGCATAGTCTTGTATATATAAATCATCTTTTTTGAGAGTATTTTGTGCTTGTATGAAACTTCCTAAAACTATCGATAATAGAAATATGCCTAATTTTTTCATGTTACAATAATAGGTTTGCTTTTCTTACTTAAGTACTTATTCATTTCTTTAATGCCCTGTAAACCTCCTGTATGTACCGCTAAAATTTTTTTATCTTTATCTATTTGTCCTTTTTTTATCATATCTCTGAGTCCAAACATCATTTTTCCTGTGTAAACTGGATCAAGAGGTATATTATTGAGATAATAAAATTCGTTAATAAAATCAATTAATTCTGTCGTAATTTTAGCGTATCCTCCGAAGTGATACTCCAAATTTACTATAAAATTTTTTTTATGAGTATATTTTAATAATTCTTTAACTAAAAAATGAGCATTTTTCAAAACTGGGAAACCTATCACTAACTGGTATGCTTTTGCACCTACCGATAATCCTGCTAAGGTTCCGCCAGTGCCCATTGCTGAAGTAATGATATCATAGTTGTAAGTTTCTTCCGATAATATTTCGGAGGCTCCTTTCACTGCTAAGGTATTGGTTCCTCCTTCGGGTACTAAATAATAATTAGGTATTTTATCAAGTATATTTTGTATATACTTTGACTTTTCTTTTAATCTATATTCTTGCCTGGGTACAAAAAAAAATTTCATTCCATATTCCGATGCTTCGGTTAAAGTTATATTTTCCTTCCATTTTTCAACGATTTCCTCACCTCTAATTATTCCTATTGATTGAAAACCGTTAGCTTGAGCGGCAGCAGCACAGGCTACGATATGATTAGACATAGCCCCTCCAAAGGTTACCAATATTTGTTTCCCTAAATCTTTAGCCTTTATAAGATTATATTTTAATTTCCAGAATTTATTACCCGAAATAACAGGATGTATCATATCTTCTCTTTTTATATGGAGAATTTGCTCAGTCTGTAATCCGGGAAATTGGAAGGTTTGTATGGGTGTGCTCATTTTTCTTAACTTATGATTTATATATTAGTATTAATTATTCATAAATTCTTGTAATTATTACACTCTCTTTTGGGTTAGCTAATTATATGAATTTTATAGAATGATTTGATTGTATTTAAATATAGTAGCCATAGTTCATTAAGATTACATTAAAAAAATAAATTTTTAAAAAAGAGAAAGCCTATTTTTAGACTTTGTTTTTATTTATACTTAATTTCATGTAAAGTTCCTTAATGATAAATAATTAAAGCATATTCTTTAATTTTTTCACAAAAAGAATATGCTTTAAAATATCTTGTATATAATTATTCAGTATTTATCTTACACCTTGCATCATTCTAACTAATACTTTATTAAGTGCAATCATTAGTATTCCACAAATAATTACAAATATAGAAATGTATAAAAATATTTTTCCTGCTCCGAGTGTTTGAATTATAAAAGCTAAATATCCACCTAAAATATTTGCAAAAAAAGATGCCATAAGCCATACCCCCATAAGAAGAGATGCTAATTTAGGTGGAGCTAACTTGGTTACTACAGATAATCCTACAGGCGATAAGCATAATTCTCCTATCGTGTGAACTAAATAGGTTAAAATTACCCACCAAATACTGGCTTTAATAGTAACATCTGATATATCGCCACCTCTTTCAGCTACAGCTCCCAACATAAAGAAAAAACCAACTCCTAAAATTACCATACCTAATCCCATTTTCAAAGGAGTTGTTAGTTTTTGTCCTAGCTTTGTATTCCAGAAATACGCAAAAATCGGTGCCAACAATACTATAAAAAATGGATTTATCGATTGAAATAATGAGGTGGGAATGACATATCCTCCAATTGAAGGTAAATTTACATTCCTATCGATAAATTTATCTGTGTACAATGTTAATGATGAACCTGCCTGTTCAAAGCCTGCGAAAAAGAAAATGGCAAAAAAGAAATAGATAAATATTACCGTAACTCTTTGTTTCTCATTTTTTGTTAATGGAGCATTAGTATTTGTTTCATTTTTCATATCGTTTTTATCTATTTTACCTTGCGGTTTCAAACCTAAATCTCCTAAATATTTTTTTGCTAACATATTATAACTGATCTGCCCTAAGAACATCCCTGCTGCTGCTGCCAGGAATCCATATTTATATCCATAGGAAATAATTTTTCCAGCAGCATCTTTAGTCGAAAAAATATCATCGGTTAATATTCCTATAATTATGGGTGCAATCAAAGCGCCGAGATTGATTCCCATATAAAAAATGGAGAATGCCGAATCTCTTTTTGGATCTCCATCTGAATATAATCCTCCCACTAATGTTGAAATATTAGGCTTAAAAAAGCCATTTCCTATTATCAATAGAAATAGTCCTACACATAGACCGATATGGGTATTCAATGAAAACAAGGCAAGTTGTCCGAACATCATTATAATTCCTCCAATTGTTATGGAATGTCGTTGACCTAAATATCTATCTGCCAACCATCCGCCTATCAACGGCGTAAAGTATACAAACCCCGTAAAGTAACCATAGATTAAACTAGCTGTTTCAGCATCAATACCTAGCCCTCCTTCTAAATAAGATTTGGTAAGATAAAGCATTAATATTCCCCGCATCCCATAATAGGAAAAACGTTCCCACATTTCTGTTAAAAACAGTAAGTATAATCCTTTAGGATGTCCTTTCTTGACTTGAGTTTCTGTCATAATAATTATTCTTAGTTTTTACTTTCTTTATTATTTAATTCCTTGCATTAATTTTCGAATAAGAGGTGAGAATAAGATTATAATTAATCCTGCGATTAATGCGTAATTTGCTAATTGTTCAAATCCTGATGTATACGAATATAGTTTATCAGTTAAAGAAGCGTTTTCATAGGATGATGACATTCCCGCTCCTAATAATCCTGCCACATATTGAGCATACGAACTAGCTAAAAACCATAATCCCATCATCATCCCTGATAAATTTTTAGGTGATAATTTCGTTACAATGGACAATCCTACTGGTGATAAGCAAAGTTCTGCAAATGTCATCACTAAATATGCTATTGTAAAAATGTTTAAAGAGGCTATTCCATTATTATCAGCAAAATATCTTGTACTATATAAAACATAAAATGATGCTGAAAGAAATAAAAATCCAAGTCCGAATTTTATTACTGTATTTGGTTCCAGTTTAAACTTAGCTAACCATAACCATAATAAACCAAATAAAGGACTAAGAACTATTACGAATAATGCATTTGAACTATTGTTAACTATATTCGGATCAATAGTAAAAAATAGTAACTTATGACTTAGATTACTTTCAGCAAAAATTGCTAATGCTCCTCCACTCTGTTCAAAAAATGCAAAAAACAACACTGAAAATACAATTAAAATCATTGCAGCCATCAGTTTTTTTCGAATTTGGATACTTTTAATTTTTATTAATTCAATTACGAATAATAATATTGCCAATGGACCGATTGTATACATAAAGTAATCTGTGTATCTTGTATTATGTATCATGGCATAAATAATTGGTAAACATAATAGTACTCCCACATATACAACTATTTCACGTAGTCTTCTTGATGAAGCTTTCATATTACGTAGTGGAGAATCTCCTATTGGCCCTAAATATTTTTTTGTGATTAAAAAGATTATAATTCCTATTAACATGACTATAGCCGCAGCTAAAAAGCATAAATTCCAAGAATGATATTTTCCTAAATATACACATAATATGCCTCCAAATAAAGCACCTAAATTTATTCCTGAATAGAAGAGTCCGAAGCCGGCATCTCTTCGCGGATCTTTTTCACTATATAATTCTCCAACCATAGTGGATATATTAGGTTTAAAAAATCCTGTACCTATTATTGAAAGCGTTATTCCAAAATAAAAAAAATCGTGAGGAGAATAGGCTATAATTAAATTACCCAAAACCATAGTAATGCCTCCTATAAAAAGTGACTTTCTAAATCCTAATATTTTGTCGGCAAGTATTCCTCCTATAAAAGTAAATGCATAAATAAATGCTTGAATTGCGCCATATTTTAAATTAGATTCTTTATCGGTAACTCCTAATTGCCCTACCATAAAAATAGTTAGAACTCCTCTCATTCCATAAAAACAGAAACGTTCCCACATCTCTATTAAAAATAGATATATTAATTGTTTTGGATATTTACCGCGAAAATTATGAATTTCATCAAGAGTGAGTTCTATATTTTTTTGGATATTGTTATTCATATTCTTTACTAAAAATCGTAGTATTATTTATTTTAAAGTATAATTAGTTGAAAATCAATTAATAACAAGATGGTAATTGATTTAATAAAATCAAAAATACTAAAAAATCCTAAAATCAAATAGAAATCTATACAATAATCTTAAAAATAAAATAATTTATTATTAAAAAGTTTATCAAATTTATTCCATAATTGAAAATTTCAAGCTTACTAATAAAATAATTATTATTAGCAAATATTTGAAATTTGTATAAAACTAATTAATTATATTATTAAATATAATTAATTAACATAAATATGTTGATTTTTATTAATATTATCTAATTCAGATTGAAATGTACTATATTTATAAGCATTCAATAACTAAATAAGTGTAAAAAATAGTAAAAATTAAAAAAAACAATAGGCTTAAGATTTTAATATATGTTAAATAAATAGGAGTAAGAGGGGGGATTATGATGGAATGATTTTGGGTAGATTTTGTATTTTTTATTCATAAAAAAAGCCTTGTATATAATTATACAAGGCTCTCTTTTTAAAAAACCGGCGGCTACCTACTCTCCCGCGTTTGCAGTACCATCAGCGCAAGTAGGCTTAACTTCTGTGTTCGAAATGGGAACAGGTGAGCCCTACCGCTATAACCACCCTAAATATCTTAATGGGATTTTATATAAAATTTTATTAAACTCTTACGGCCAATATTTACCTATTTTATTATTATTTTGGACGAAATCTCCGGGTAATTAGTACTACTCGGCTATGACATCACTGTCTTTACACCTGTAGCCTATCAACGTGGTGTTCTCCCACGACCCTTTAACGAATTCTTATCTTGTGGCGAGTTTCGCACTTATATGCTTTCAGTGCTTATCTCTTCCAAACTTAGCTACTCAGCGGTGAACCTGGCGGCACAACTGATACACCAGAGGTTTGTTCAACTCGGTCCTCTCGTACTAGATTCAACTCCACGCAAAATTCAACGCCCGCAATAGATAGAGACCGAACTGTCT
>NZ_JAMBJZ010000079.1:0-9642 GCF_025291155.1 Apibacter sp. | reverse complement strand
AAAGCGGCAAGTGCTGAGTTTAGCGAATCGCTATTAGCAAAATCTCCGTAAATCCGAACATAGTATTCGTCTTTTTCTTTATCTCGATAGCCTTTAATAAAAAATGGTTTAAGAGCATACAAATTTTTTCGCTTTTCAAGAGGTAATTTTAATATACTATCTTTTTTTTCCTGAAAAAAACTATTAAATGAAAAAATAGTATCTTTGGACAAGAAGTCTGTATTTAAGGAATCAGACGTTAATTTTGCCAATCTTGCATTCATTAAATAAGAATACGAAAGACTACCTTCTTGATTAAAAGTAATTTCTTCGGTTATAGTGCAGCTAATGAGTAATTTGGTTAAAAATAATAAACATAAAATTTTGGATATTAATTTCATATTGGTGTGAATTTTTAAGTAATTTATTTTGTAATATCTTTTCCACTTTTTAGCCAGTTGTTAAGGCCACCATCTAAATTATAAATGATTTGAAATCCGTAATTCTTTAAAATTTTTGCAGCATACATACTGCGAATTCCTGAATTACAATAGATTGCAATGGGGCTGTTTTTATCTAGGTTCTGTATTTGGTTTACAAAGCTGGGATCATCCACGCCGATATTAATAGCATCGTAAATATGACCGTTTTTATACTCTAATAAAGTTCTTACATCTACTATCTGTGTTTGGCGTATTCCAATTTCCCAGGAAAATGAAGGTACAGAAAGAGTCTGTATTGAGTTTTCTTCTTCCTGAGTATGGGGTAATGAGGAAGAAATTGTATCCATAGATGTAACCATACTATCTTTTTTCAATGAAGACAGTACTGATTTAACCTTAGCTGGAGCTGAAGATGCCGGAGGTTTACTGTTTCTCGGTAAATCAGTAATTAAAATTCCGACTTCAGGAGGTGTGGTATATTTATTTACGGATCCGGCCGTATGACTTTTACAGGAAAGTAAAATCAAACAGAATAACATTATTAAAAATAATTTATTCATAGATTTGAAACAATTAAGAATTCAAAGTTAACTATTTTTACAAGTATATGAAAAAATTTATTCGGGCACTAGGTAGTGGATTGCTTTTCGCTTTATCTTGGCCCACGTATGGATTTCCCTTTTTGCTATTTTTTGCATTTGTTCCCCTATTATTGGTAGAACATGAAATTACTGTAAAAAAAGAAAAATTTTCTGGTTGGAAAGTTTTTGGGTTATCCTACTTGTCATTTTTGATATGGAATTGGGCGACTACCCAATGGCTTCATTTTTCTCAAAACCCGGACGGGTCCTATTCCTGGATAGCCTTCTTCTTTCCTCTGTTTGTGAATAGTTTACTCATGTCTCTTATTTTTGCCTTATATCATTTGGTGAAAAGAAGAATCGGAACGAGAGGAGGAATGCTTTTTTTTCCTACTATATGGATTTGCTTTGAAAAATTTCATTTAAACTGGGAAATGTCCTGGCCTTGGTTAAATTTAGGAAATGCCTTTGCCGATTATCCACAAGTAATCCAGTGGTATGAAATAACAGGAACATTTGGAGGAACCTTATGGGTTTTACTGATCAATCTAATTTTCTTTTACTACATTCGTGCTTACCAAGTCACTCATAATAAGAATTATATTGGAAAATCCCTCTGCTATTCACTAGCTGGACTAGGACTACCTATTGCGATTTCCTTTCTTATGTATCAATCATATAAAGAAAAATCATTCGAAAAAGAAGAAGTAGTATTGGCGCAACCTGCTCTAGATCCTTATACCGATAAGTATAGTAAAGACGGAGCCCTTATTCTAAAAAATCTATTAACCACTGTAGAAAAAGAAATTACTCCTCGCACCCGATTTGTAGTTGCCCCGGAAACAGCATTTCCCGGAAATGGATTTGTATTTATTAACAATATTGAAAACAACGCTTATATAAATTATATAAAGGAATGGTTAAAAAGTTATCCGCAATTGAACTTTGTATCGGGAGTATCATTGGCAAAATATTTTCCCCGTCAACAAACTCCAACGGCACGTTATCTTAAAGGTCAAAATCAATGGGTAGATCTGTATAACTCTGCGGTACAGATTAATTTAAAAGATTCCGCTCAATATTATAATAAATCGAAATTGGTAGTAGGAGTGGAGCATTTTCCCTATTCCAGCATACTAAAACCGTTAGTAGGACAGTATTTGTTGGATTTTGGAGGATCTATGGAAAGCTTGGGAGTTCAAGACGAGCCTATTCTCTTTACAAATTCCGAAAATCAATCCAAGATAGCTCCTATTATCTGTTATGAGAGTATATACGGAGAATATGTCTCAGAATTTGTAAAAAGAGGAGCTAATGCATTATTTATTATGACTAATGATTCTTGGTGGAGCAATTCCCAAGGACATAAGCAGCTATTGGCATATGCGCGTTTGAGAGCCATAGAAACCAGACGAGATATCGCTCGTTCGGCAAATAGCGGAATTTCAGTATTTATAAATCAAAGGGGAGATATTGTAAAACAGTTGGCATATGGAAAGCAGGGGGCTTTAAAGGGCAACATTAACCTTACTTCATCTCAAACTATCTATGTTAAATATGGAGATGTAATTGCCAGAATAGCCTTACTATTGGCAGGAATTATAATCGCATATGCTATATCTAAAGCTATTTTGTCCAAGATAAGTAGGAATACTATAAAAAGTAGAGTAAGCTAGAAAAAATAAAAAGTAAAAAAGTTGTAAGAGTCAAAAATAATTTGTTATTTTGCAACCCGATTCAATGAAAAAGAATATTATTTAGATTTAAGATAATGGCTAGGATTTGTCAAATAACAGGAAAGCGTGCAATGGTAGGTAATAATGTGTCGCACGCTAATAACAAAACAAAAAGACGTTTTGAAATAAATTTGATGGAGAAAAAATTCTATTTACCATCAGAAGATACTTGGATATTTTTAAAAGTATCTGCTCATGGTTTAAGAATTATAGATAAAATAGGAATTGAAGAAGCTGTAGCTAGAGCTCGCAAACAAGGTCTTATCAATTACTAAAAATTAAAATTAAAAAATGGCAAAGAAAGGTAATAGAGTACAGGTTATTTTAGAATGTACTGAGCATAAAGAGAGTGGAATGCCGGGAGTGTCTCGTTATATAACAACTAAGAATAAAAAGAATACTCCGGAAAGAATCGAATTGAAAAAATTCAATCCGGTGTTGAAAAAATATACTATTCACAAAGAAATTAAATAATAAATTTTAGTCATGGCAAAGAAGGTTGTAGCAACATTACGTACAGAATCTAAAAAAATGACCAAAGTGATCAAAATGGTAAAATCTCCTAAAACAGGAGCTTACGTTTTTGAAGAAAAAGTTGTGAATGCGGATAACGTTGACACATTTTTAAAACAGAAATAGTTTTCATAACATAGGTTTTTAAGGTTTTAAAAAATCATTCACAATAAAGTGAATGATTTTTTTTTTATTTTTGTTATATTATATATCTCTATGAGTTGGTTTAAAAAAATTTTCGGAAAAGAAAAAAAAGAAACATTAGATAAAGGATTGGAAAAATCTAACCGATCTTTTTTTGATAAAATTGGGAGGGCTATTGCAGGAAAAAGCAAGGTAGATGAAGAAGTACTTGATGACTTGGAGGAAGTATTGATCTCTTCCGATGTAGGAATAGAAACCACATTAAAAATAATAAAAAAAATAGAAGAACGAGCTGCTAGAGATAAATTTATGAATACTTCGGAATTAGATCAGATTCTTAAAGAAGAAATCATGAGTTTATTAGCTGAGAATAAAAATTCAGATTTGGAATTTGAAATTCCGGAAGGGAAAAAACCGTATGTAATAATGGTAGTAGGAGTAAATGGGGTTGGAAAAACGACTACGATAGGAAAATTAGCGTATCAGTTTAAACAGCAAGGCAAAAAAGTAGTGTTGGGAGCCTCGGATACTTTCAGGGCGGCAGCAGTGGATCAGTTGACCATATGGTCGGAAAGGGTAGGTGTTCCCATAATAAAGCAAAGCATGGGCTCAGATCCTGCTTCTGTAGCCTTTGATACGGTCCAATCGGCCCAAGCTCAAGGCGCAGATGTGGTATTGATTGATACAGCGGGAAGATTGCATAATAAAATCAATCTGATGAATGAGCTAAGTAAGATTAAAAGAGTTATGCAAAAAGTAATTCCGGATGCCCCTCATGAAATCCTTTTGGTTTTAGACGGATCTACAGGACAAAATGCATTTGAACAGGCAAAACAGTTTACGGCTGCAACCGAAGTAAGCGCTTTAGCCGTAACAAAGCTTGACGGTACGGCAAAAGGAGGTGTGGTAATCGGTATATCAGACCAATTTAAAATACCAGTAAAATATATTGGAGTAGGTGAAAAAATGGAAGATCTGCAACCCTTCAATAAGTATGAATTCGTGGACAGCTTCTTTAAGAAAAATTAGACTATAAATTCTCTTACTATCGTGAAAAGAGTGATCTACTTGCTATGTTTTTTAGCCTTTTGTTATGGATGTAAATCACAACAACCTATATCGGTGGCAAACGATAAGCTCTGCAAGATAGAATATTCCAAGTATGGAGGAATGTTAGGATTTAAAGAGACTCTTACACTGACTCAAGATAGTATCCTGTATACCTCTCTTATAGGGCGCACTCATAAAAGAGAAGAAGGATTTGAAAAAACACCTGCAGCTATATGGGAGAAATTAGATTCATCAGCAGATATTTTGCAGTTGGATTCCCTGAAAAGTGGAGAAAGCCGTTTACCTCATGATGGGAAAGATACAAAATACATTATTTCTTTATGTTCCGGAAAGAAATATTTGTTGATAAATGTTGAGGATTCTAATGCATTTAAAAAAATGAATAGTTTTTTTACCACCATCATAGAAATTAAAAACAACATAAAAAAGACAGAAAAATAATAGTAAAATAATGATTATGAAAATAAATAAAATTGGATTTCTATTTTTGTTTATTATTTTTACAGCATGTAAAAGTTCTTTTTGCTCTAGAGAAAAGAAAATATTATATACGAATCCCGATTCACCTGCAAGAGTTTTAAAAATATCCGATAAAAAAGATTCGCTTCTATTAAGAAAACCATCAAAGGATGTAAGAAAAATACAAAAGAATAAAGATTTGGAACAATTAGTAAAAAAATTATATCTTACTATGTTGGAGGAAAATGGAGTAGGGATAGCAGCTCCCCAGATAGGCATTAATCGTAATGTATTTTTATTCTATCGTTTAGATAAGGAGGAAAAAACTGTTGAATTAGCGATTAATCCGCGTATCATTTCTTATTCTCCGGAATTTATATGTTTCCAAAAGGACGGTTGCCTATCGGTTCCTGATAAATATGGAGCTTCTCGACGTTATTCATGGATTGAAGTTGAATATATTGACCAAAACAAGAAAAAAGTCACTCATAAATTTTTAGGAGGTAGTCGTACTGAAGATTATACAGGAACCATATTCCAACACGAATATGATCATATTCAAGGAAAGCTTTATATTGATAAACCGTGTAAATCTAATTAGTTTTTTAAGTTTTTACAAAAATGTTTCAAGATACTATATGTGCATTGGCTACCCCGAATGGAATAGGTGCGTTGGGAATTATACGAGTTTCGGGTAAAGATTCTATTTCGATTGTAAATGGGGTATTTAAGGGTAAAAATCTCAATGAAGTGCCTTCACATACCGTCCATTATGGATTTATTGTAGATGAGGATGAAACTATAGATGAGGTGATGGTCTCTATTTTTTTAGCTCCTAAAACTTTTACAGCTGAAAACCTGGTGGAAATATCCTGTCACGGATCTCAATACATAGAACAGCAGCTATTAGCTTTGTTATTAAAAAAAGGCTGTCGTTTAGCTTTTGCCGGAGAATTTACTCAACGGGCTTTTCTCAATGGAAGAATAGACCTGAGCCAGGCTGAAGCAGTGGCAGATTTAATTGCAGCCGAAAATAAAGCGAGCCATGATATGGCTCTATCTCAGATGAGAGGTGGTTTTTCTTCGCTTTTAAAAGAGCTGCGGGTAGAATTGTTGGATTTAGCCTCTCTGTTGGAATTGGAATTGGATTTCTCTGAAGAAGATGTAGAATTTGCGGACCGTTCTCAACTTATACAGTTAATGGATAAAATTTTAGGAGTAATTAATCCTTTGATTGAATCTTTTTCCTATGGAAATGCGCTTAAAAATGGAGTACCGGTAACTATTTTAGGAAAACCAAATGCTGGAAAATCTACCCTGTTAAATGCTTTGTTGCAGGAAGAGCGAGCTATTGTAAGTGAAATTGCTGGAACCACTAGAGATACCATTGAAGAATCCTTGATTATTAATGGAATTCATTTTCGGTTTATAGATACTGCCGGATTGCGGGATACTGAAGACCAAATAGAAGCGATTGGTGTGGCTAAAGCACTGCAAAAGGCAAAGGAAGCTTCTATTATTTTATATTTGGCAGATTTACAGCAATTGGACTGGAAAGAAATAAAATCAGATTTGGATAAATTCCAACGGGATAATGTTCATATACTTATATGTTTGACTAAATTGGATACAATCTGCAGTTTTACTACTTCTGAAATTCCTGAAGATATTTCACAAAATTATACTGTTCTCACTATTTCTGCTAAAGAAAACTCAAATCTTTCAGAACTTAAGGAAAGTATGCATTCTTATATAGAATCTCAAAAAGTTGCTTCACAAACCATTATAAACAATGTGCGCCATCTTAATGCTCTCATCCGTTCCCGCGAATCATTGTTATTATGTGAAGAAGGCCTAAAAACTGGAATTAGCAGCGAGCTGGTTGCAATTGATTTACGCCGTGCTTTAGAAGCCTTGGGAGAAATTGTTGGTCAGGTTTCTAACGACGAGCTTCTCGGAAATATTTTTAGTAAGTTCTGCATCGGTAAATAGACTAAGAAAACAAGGGAAAATAAAGTGCTATAAAAAGAAAATATAAATATAATAAGCTGTCGGCAGTTTCTATGCTCAAGAGGAATTGAGATTGCACCGAATAAACCGTATCAAAACCATTCAAGGTTCTTTGGCTATCGAGGGTAATACCTTGACGACAGATTAAATAACAGCAATTTTAGATGGCAAACCTGTTATCGCGCAGATCAATGAAGTGCAAGAGATACGCAATGCCATCAAAGCCTATGAACTGCTTGATAAATTGAATCCTAACAATATAGATGATCTCCTTAAAGCACATCTTACAATGGAGATAGGCTTGATTGATGATGCAGGACATTTTAGATCAGGAGGCGTTGGTGTTGCTTCCGGTGAAGAGATTATTCATTATGCACCACCTGTACATCTTGTACCTCAATTAATGAAAGAACTTTTCGAATGGCTGAATAACACAGAAGAGCATCCTTTTGATAAAGAGCTGTATATTTCTCATTATGAATTTGAATTTATACATCCTTTTTCGGATGGTAACGGGCGGACAGGTAGATTGTGGCAAACTCTCATTCTTACCTATTGGCGACCTGTGTTCAAGAATTTACCTATTGAAAATATTGTTTATAAATATCAAAAGGAGTATTATAATGCAATTGCAATTAGCGGAGGAGAAATTGGATGTACGCCATTCATTGAGTTTATTTTAGGTGTGATTGATGAAACATTGGCACTTGAAAGCAGTTCTCCAAGCTCAACACGAGACAAGATCTTAGAACAAATACGTAACAATCCTAAGATTACGCGTAACGAACTAGCTTCTATTTTGGGCATACCCCCCGATGGTGTTAAATATCACCTTCAAAAAATGGCAGCAGAAGGTGTTATTATTCGTCATGGTACAGCTAGGAATGGTTATTGGGCGATTATTTCATAAGATTAGCTCAGCAAACGCACTATAAATGTGCAAATAATGTAAATATTTGTTCTATTTGAGTGCAATAATCTTATATTTGTAGAAAATAGATGATTCATGGAAAAGTTATTTGAATATTCCAACAAACTAATAAAAGAGACTGATACAGGTTTCTTACGCTATATGTACGATGAGATCAATTGGCAAAGCCGAATGATTGGTCTTATCGGACCTCGTGGTGTAGGTAAAACGACCTTAGTATTACAATATATCAAACAGAATCTAAACCCGACTGAAACGCTTTATGTGACAGCAGAGGACTTTTATTTTGTAGACAATAGGATTACAGAATTGGTAGATACTTTTGTTAAATACGGAGGTAAATACTTGTTTATAGATGAAATTCATAAATATAAGGATTGGGCTAAGGAACTAAAACTGATTTATGACTATCATAAAGATTTGAAGGTTGTATTTACAGGCTCTTCTGTTTTGGATATAAAGAAAGGAGCTTCCGACCTAAGCCGTAGAGCCATTATTTATAATATGCAAGGCTTATCTTTTCGTGAATATCTGAAACTGTTTCACAATATATCTGCAAATACATATTCTTTAGAAGAAATATTGCAACACAAAGTTGAGATTGCAGAAATGGACCGCCCTTTACCTCTTTTTGCTGATTATTTGAAAAGAGGATATTATCCGTTTGTTTTGGAAGAGCATTTTGATATACGCTTAGGGCAGATAATTAACCAAACGTTGGAAAATGATATTCCGATGTATGCGAATATGAATGTAGCAACAGGGAGAAAGCTTAAACAATTACTTGCTATCATCTCCAAAAGTGCACCATTCAAACCCAATATGAGCAAAATAGCCGAACTGTTATCAGCTAGTAGAAACAACATTTCGGATTATTGCCTGTATATAGAAGAAGCGGGCATGATAGCTCAACTGAGAGATAATACGGGCGGTATTCGAGGATTGGGTAAGGTGGCTAAAATATATTTGGACAATACCAATCTGATATACAGCCTTGCGGAAGACACGTCTAACATCGGAAATATTCGGGAGACATTCTTTTTAAATCAAATGCGAGTGAAACATGATGTGTTTACATCACCTGTTTCTGATTTTATGATTGCTGACAAAACTTTTCAAGTCGGAGGCAAGAACAAAGGACAAAAACAGATTAAAGAAATTGAAAACGGATATATTGTAAAAGATGATATAGAAAACGGATTTTTAAATATTATCCCATTGTGGCAATTGGGGTTAACGTATTGAATTCGTTTTAAACAAATTACTAATATTGAAAACAAAGGAAAGTAAAAGGATATTATACAACAAAAATAACTTTCTGTATCGGAAAATAGACCGGAGCATTAAAAAAAATCCAAGAGAAATAGCCGATAGTAGATATCTTTCTAAATAAGGGTTATAGGAATATTTTACTTTCTGGTTGCTAGTAATTCTATACTTATTCATCCAAAATTTTTATTGATTATTTATTAACTTTTTATCCCAGGGCATATATTTTAGCACGGATTCCAATTATAAATTTGAAACAGAGACATCTATGTCTGATAAAAAGAAACCTGTAAATAATACTACAACAAAAGAATTAGAATAATAGATATATGAAGTTAATCGCGTAAAAACAAAATATTTACCATTATAAAAATAGGAAAAAATGCGAAAGAATACACAAGATAATTTAAATTTCCTTTGACTATGGATTTATTAATGGTTCAGATGACTCAGATCCTGATGTATATGTATATCCATTTGCACCTAGTCCGGCTCCAAAATTTCCT
>NZ_JAMBJZ010000078.1:0-10102 GCF_025291155.1 Apibacter sp. | reverse complement strand
AAAAGACAAAATAGATAAGGCTAACGAAACTGATCCAAATTCTTCTTTTGTAAGCATTCTAACAATAAAGAAAGAATTGACTATCATGGCAGACTTACTTACAATCTGAGAAATAGCAATATACCCTCCTTTATTTTTTTTAAATTCATTTAAAAACGATAGAATATTTTTTATCATTAAAAATTTTATTTATTGCAAAACTTTACTATATACTTTTTCTAATTCTTTGGCTATAATTTGTATACTAAAATGATTTATTGCATATTGATGCATATCCTTAGGTTTTGCAAATTCAACTTTACCATTAATACATTTTGCCATTGCTTCATACAAATCATTTTCATTTCCTTTTTCGATAATAATTCCGAAATTTTTTGGAAAAAATTCTGTAATTCCTCCAACATTAGTTGAGATTACAGGAAGACCACAAGAAAAAGCTTCATTGATAACGCAAGGTTGATTTTCCTTATTACTAAACATCACTAACATATCTGCATTTCTCATTTTATATGAAACTTCATTTTCAGTTAAAGGGCCAAAAGTCGATATATAATTTTTTAATTTATTATTCTTTATAAATTCTTTTATCATTGTGTTATCTCCGTCTCCACCTATTTTAAGAATAAATTTATATCCTGATTCTGCCAATTTTTTAGATACATTTAAAATCCCAGTAATATTCTTATGATCATCCACAAGGTTTGATATATGAAGAAAGATATTTTTTTCAGGCTTATTATTAGTAGGCTTAAAAACCTGGGTATTTACAACATTAGGAATAATTTTATATTTCCCTTTGATCCCTTGCATTTTCATTGAATCCGCTAAATTTTCACTTACCGGAAGGATATAAGAAGCCTGAGAACAAACTATATTCATCATCTTGCAATAAAATTTACGAGATAGGCTATTATCTTTAGTTATCCAACGGGTCCAATGTTCCGTCACTACAAAATTTATATTCTTTATTATTTTAAAATATAAAGCCAAAAAAGCATAATAATATAGCACATGAATATGAATCAAATCAATATTTTTAATAAGTCCTAAACCTTTAGTATATGCTCTAAATTTTTTCCAGTAATTAATAACTTTATAAGAATGCCCTTTATAGTATATTTTTATAATAAGTAAATTATGATTTTTATCAATATTTATTTTAAATTTTTCTAGTAAAGTATCATCTCTTTCAACATAAAGAATAGTTATATTATGTAAGGTTGCAATTGCTTCAGCATGCCGTAAAATAAAATTACCATTTTTAGGATTATTTTTTGATGGAAGCCAATAGGGTAGAAAAAGAATATTCAATTTTTGCTGCATTGCCAAATATGAGATAATTTACAAATATATTGTTTTTGATCTGGATTTATATTTAATTTTGTACAGGAATGATAAATAAAAAAAAGGTATTAGTTTCGGTAATTAATAATATATCTACAGATCAAAGAGTAGAAAAAGTCTGTAATTCTTTATTCAAAAAAGGTTATGAAATTTTTATTATCGGAACAAATTTATATGGATTGCCTACGCTAAAAAGACCTTACCCTACTCGCCGTTTCAATCTTGTATTCCAAAAAAAGTTTTTATTATTTTCTGAGTTTAATCTAAAATTATTCTGGCATATACTTTTCCGATCTGATAAAAATACAATATTATTAGCTAACGATTTAGATTCTCTATTACCTAACTATTTGGTTTCTAAAATAAAAAGTATCCCTCTGGTCTTTGATAGTCACGAAATATATTCTGAGCTTCCATCCGTGCAAGGGAGGTTTTCACAAAAAATATGGAAGAAACTTGAAAGATATATCATTCCTAAAATTAAACACTTTTACACAGTAAGCGAAGGTTATGCGGATTTTTTTGAAAAAAACTATGGCAATCGTCCTATAGTAATAAAAAATGTCCCGTTAATCAATACAAAACCAAATAAAGAATTACATATAACCATTGACTTACCTAAAAATCCTCAAAATAAAAAAATCTTGTTATATCAAGGAGTCATTAATTTCTCTCGGGGTATTGATAAAATGATTGAGGCAATGAAATTTGTTGATAATATTCAATTTTGGATTATCGGAGACGGATCGTTAAGAAAAAAATATGAAAATTATACTAATGAATTAAATCTTGAAAATAAAGTTTATTTTTTAGGAGAAATACCTTCTGAACAATTAAAATTAATAACCCCTATGGCTGATTTAGGATTAAGTTTAGAAGAAGACCGTGGCTTAAGCTATCGCTATGCTCTTCCCAATAAATTATTCGATTATATCCATGCAAAAATCCCCGTATTAGGAACTTATCTTCCGGAAATAAAAAAAGTTATAAATAAAGATCAAATAGGAGAAGTTATCTCTGAACATTCCGCCCGTGAAATTTCTGAAAAAATTAATTTAATTATAGCTAAAGGAAAAAGTTACTATCTAGATAATTTAGATAAAGCTTCAGAAAAATATAATTGGGAAGCTCAAGAAGCCAATTTATTAAACATATTTTATAAAGCAAGCAAATAACACAAATATCCAAATTTATATAATTGAAAAATTCTTACATCTGAATTCTCAGATAGAAGTTTTTTTTTCATTGAATTACGATTTTTTTCAAACAAATATTTAACGTATTTAACACAATTAAGTTTTTTTAATAAATAATATAATTTAATTATTTTAATTCTTTTACATAAATTATTCTCTTCCCGAATTAATTCTGCTAAATTCCTAATTGCTTCTTCGGTTTTATTTAAAAAAACTTGACTGGTTTCTAATCCATCATGATAAACCGGATTGTGAATAATTTCTAATTTAACTCCTTTTTCTTCAAGGCTTAATCCAAGCATTGTATCTTCGTATCCATAGTTATATTTTAAAACAGGAAAAAAATTATGTTTAAAAGTTTTTTTTCTAACCATTAGATTGGCAGATTTTAAATACAAATACTTAGATCTATTGTCATTTTTAATACAATTTTCTTCATATTTAATACCATATTTCCAACGCAAATTATTTTTATAATTTTCGCTAACATCTCTTCTGTATAAAATATTTCCGGTATAAACTTGACCTGTAGGGCTAATCGACAAAATAAATTTTTTTAAATAATCTTGTCGAACAGGAAAGACATCAGAATCCATGAATAACAACCATTCATATCTTGCTAATTCAGCCAAAGAATTTCTCGCTTCAGCTCTTCCTAAATTTTTTTTTGAAACGTGATAGGCTATATTGTTATTTTTACAAAATAATTGGTTTTCTTTTTTTATTTTTTCATTGGTTGAACAATCATCAAAAAATATTATTTCACAAGGAACATCTAGTTTATTTTCCTGCATCAGTAATTCATTTCCTAGATTTACAATTGAATAATTATAAACCGGAATAAGAATAGAAATCATCTAAAAATATTTATAATTTAAATTTTTATTTTTTAGAGAAAAAGTTCGTTAGAATCTCCGTGATAAATTTTACCATTCTCACATTTTATAGTCTTTGCCGGAAATTTTTTTATCATTGAATAATCATGAGTAGCCATAAGTATTGTACAATGATTTTGTTGTGCAATACCTTTAAGCAAAGTCATTATTTCGTTAGAAGTTTCAGGATCAAGATTTCCGGTCGGCTCATCTGCTAAAATGAGAGCGGGATGATTCAATAATGCTCTTGCAATTGCGACACGTTGCTGCTCACCTCCCGAAAGCTCATGAGGCATTTTATGCTTTTTTGTTGCCATTCCAACACTTTGCAAAACTTCTTCTATTCTTTCATTAATAGCATATTTATCTTTCCATCCGGTCGCTTTCAAGACAAATAATAAATTATTTTCTACACTTCTATCCGTCAATAGTTGAAAATCTTGAAAGACTATTCCTAATTTTCTCCTTAAAACTGGAATATCATTATACTTCAAAGTAACCAAATCAATATCGACAACTTTCCCCTCACCTTCGAGCAAAGGAATATCTCCATATAATATCTTTAACAAAGAACTTTTTCCACTTCCAGTTTTACCAATAAGATAATAAAATTCTCCTTTTTCTAAACTTGTATTAACCTGACTTAAAACTAAAAAGTTCTTTTGGTAAATATTTGCATTCCTTAAGTATAAAATAGGGTCACTCATTGGCTTAATTGTAAAAATATTTTTAACAAGAATTAATTTTATACAAAAATAAAAAATAAAAGTCACATTGCTTATTTTACTTCATTTTAAAATTTTGTTAAAAATAACTTATATGAGTATTTTTAACTATTTTTGATTGATAATTAACTTTGTATTAATGAGAAAATTTATAGTATTTATTGCAACAGCGCTTATCCCTTTGAGTGGGATGCATGCGCAAAATCATGCAATTAATGAAAATTACATGGATAAAAAAATAAGACCGCAAGATGATTTTTATAATTATGTAAACGGAAATTGGATGAAAAATGCTCAAATTCCTTCAGATCGTTCCAGATGGGGAAGTTTTGATCAATTGCGGGAATTTACCGATTCTGTATCGCTAAGTATTTTAAAAAAATCTATCATTCAAACTTATCCCAAAGGTTCTGAAGGTCAAAAAATTAAAGATCTATATAGTTCATTTATAAATATGGAAGAAAGAAATAAACAGGGAATCTCTCCTATTCTTCCCTATTTATCGAAGATTGATAAAATTAAAAATCTTTCAGATTTACAAAATTTACTTATTGAATTTACTCCTTTGGGAATGAATCCGTTTTATTCATACAGCGTCCAATCAGATTTAAATAATAGTAATGTAAACGCTGTATATTTAAATGATATATCTTTAGGCTTGGGTAGAGATTATTATCAAAAAAATGATGATAAGTCAAAAAAAACATTACAAGAATACAAGATCTATTTATCAAAATTATTGAAAGTAATCGGACATAATGACCCAGATAAAACCGCGGCAGATATTGTTTTATTTGAAACAAAATTAGCCTCTAATCTTCTGACTGTAGAGCAAATCAGAAATGCTCAACTCCAAAATAATCCTTATTCATTGAATGATTTATCCAAATTATCGAAGAATATTAACTTAAAAAAGTATCTTTCTCAGCTTGGAGTACAAGTAGATACCATTATAATACCTGAAAAAAAATACTTTGAAAACTTAGATAAAAACATCAATCCACAAAATATCAGCTTACTAAAAGACTTTATAAAAGTCAGTATTCTAAGATATGCAGGAGACTGTCTAACTAAAGAACTTGATGACATTAATTTTGATTTTTACGGCAAAACATTAAGTGGACAAGTGGAGCAAAGAGCCATTGAAAAACGTGCGCTTAGCCGCATCAATTCACTAGTTGGTGAAGCATTCGGAAAATTATATGTAGCCGAAGTATTTCCCGAAGAAGCAAAGGAAAATGCAAAAGAGCTTATCAATTATTTAAAAAAATCCTTTGTCATTCATATAAAAGACTTAACATGGATGTCCCAATCCACAAAGGAAAAAGCCTTGGATAAACTAAATAAATTTACTGTAAAAATAGGATACCCTGATCAATGGAAAGACTATTCCAATTTAGAAATACAATCTTTACAGGAAGGAGGATCTTTTTTCCAAAATCAACTAAATGCTATTGTTTTCAATTATAACAGAGATAAAAATAAAATAGGCAAACCGGTAGACAAAACTGAATGGTTTATGTCTCCTCAGACAGTAAATGCATATTATAATCCTTCTTACAATGAAATTGTATTTCCTGCTGCCATATTACAGCCACCATTCTATGATTATAAAGCTGATGCAGCCGTTAATTTCGGCGGAATAGGTGCTGTAATCGGCCATGAAATATCTCATGGATTCGACGACAGTGGATCTCAATTCGATGGCGATGGCAACTTAAAAGATTGGTGGACCCCTTTGGATAAAGAGAAATTTGAGGCAGCAACCAAGGCGCTAGAAGCACAATATAATGCCTATGAACCTATTCCGGGTTTACATATAAATGGAAAATTAACATTAGGTGAAAATATTGCCGATTTAGGTGGAGTCGCTATAGCATATGATGCATTGAAATTATATCTAAAAGACAAAGGTAATCCGGGTAAGATTGAAAATTATACACCGGAACAAAGATATTTTTTATCCTGGGCAACTATTTGGAGAACCAAAGCTAAAGAGGAAGCCTTAGCAAATCAAATTAAAACCGATCCTCATGCTCCGGGGTATTATAGAGCTATAGCACCTTTGGAAAATGTGGAAGGCTTTTATAAGGCATTTAATGTAAAAAAGGGGGATAAAATGTTTAAGCCTGAAAAAGAAAGAATTGTTATTTGGTAATTATGAATTTAAAAGAACTTTTAAAAAAAAGCTCTGTTACACTTTTAGATGTGAGAGAAAATGATGAATTAATCAATGAAGGATATGTTCCCGGTGCTATTTCTATTCCAATGAATGATATTCCATCCCAACTTGAAATAATTCGAAAATTTTCAACTCCTTTGATTATTTTTTGTAGATCAGGCATAAGATCTGAAAAAATAGTCAATTATCTAAAAAATGAAGGATTCAAAGATGTATATAATGGGGGCGGCTTTAAGGAAATTAATCAGTTAATTAATTCTTATTAATCCTTAAACTTATCCTTATTTAACACTTTGGCAAAATATTTGATATACCGCTAAAATGTTAAAAATTGCTAAAAAAGCAAAAAAATAATTTAAGATAATATATGAAAAATTTAATTAAAATTAGTGTTACTAGTTTATTCTTATTATTTTTAGGTACAACATTCCAAAGTTGTAACACCACAAAAAATGTTGCAGAAAAAGTGGATAGTAAAGAATTACAAATCAAGCTAAGAGGTACTTGGTATTTAACTTCCATAGATGGTACATCAGCTACAGATTCATTTAAAGGAGAAATTCCTACCTTAAATTTTGATTTTGATAAAAATAGGATAAATGGTAATGCAGGTTGTAATATCTATAATGGATCATTTGAACTTATTGAAAACATGTATAACCCTAGTCCTATGGTATCAACTTTTATGGCATGTCCAGAATACAATCAAGAACCTAGATTTTTAGAATTAATGGGTATAAGAAGCACTTTAGTATTTACAAATACTACTTTACAATTTGTTCAAGACGGTAAAGTAGTATTAGAATTTGCTCCTTTAACAAAATAATAAAAACCTCTCTGAGTGAGCAAAAATATAAAAAGAGTGAATTTTTTGTAAAATCACTCTTATTTTCTTTTCATCAAAAAAAGTTATATATTTGCCGCTCAATACATAATAATCATTAAAATTAATATTGGCATGTATCTAACATCAGAAGTTAAAAAAGAAATTTTCGCAAAACACGGTAAAGATGAAAAAAATACCGGTAGCGCAGAAGGACAGGTAGCTTTGTTTACCTTTAGAATTAACCACCTAACCCAGCATCTAAAAAGAAATCATAAAGATTTCAACACAGAAAGGGCGCTAGTGGCTTTAGTGGGAAAAAGAAAAAAATTACTTGATTACTTAAAGAAAAAAGATATCAATAGGTATAGAGCAATTATTGCAGAATTAGGTATTCGTAAGTAGAAGAAATTATAAAGAGGCAATTAATAAATTGCCTCTTTTACTATCTTTTTGAAAAAGCACAAAAAGAAAAAGGGCTTAAATTATTGGTTGTTATTTGTCATTGGAATATGTAAGCACACTGAGCACTGAATTCCATTAATCTTTTCATATTTTAATGGACTTGAGTGTTCTCTGGTGTTTTCCTATTTAAATTTAAAGTAACTATCTATTTTTAACATTACATTAAACTTTCTTTTTGCTTTATTATAAATATATTAACAAATTTTTTATTTTTTATGGAGATTCCAAAAGCAATTACAGAAAAAATTGTCTTGGATGATGGAAGAGAAATCATCTTAGAAACTGGAAAACTTGCAAAACAAGCAGATGGCTCTGTTGTAGTCAAATGTGGGGGAACTATGTTATTAGCTACAGTTGTAGCTGCAAAAGAAGCAAATCCCGGAGTGGATTTTTTACCGCTTACTGTAGATTATAGAGATAAATTTTCAGCAGGAGGTCGTATACCGGGCGGATTCATGAAAAGAGAAGGAAGACCAACGGATGAGGAAATCCTAACTATGCGACTGGTAGATAGAGTCTTACGACCTCTATTCCCTGAAGATTTTCATGCGGAAATACAGATCATGATTCAACTTATTTCTTATGATGGATCTATACTTCCAGATTCATTAGCTGGACTGGCAGCTTCATCAGCTTTAAGCATAACTGATATTCCATTTAATGGACCTATATCTGAAGTTAGAATCATTCGTCAAAATGGAAGATATATCATTAATCCGAGCCTTACACAAATGAATGAAGGATTCGATCTTGATATAATGGTAGGAGCATCTAATGATTCGATTGTTATGATTGAAGGAGAAATGAGTGAAATTTCTGAAAAAGAAATGATAGATGCCATTTCGTATGCCCATGAAGCTATCAAAAAACAAATTGAAGCGGAAGAAAGATTAGCAGCTAAAATTGAAAAATCGCTTACTAAAAGAGAATATTGTCATGAAACACATGATGAAGAGCTGAGAAAAGCCATCACAGATTTCTCATACCAAAAAATATATGACGTTGCCAAAACTCCATCTGATAAGCATGAAAGAAGCGAAAAATTTGACAATATACTAGAAGAGTTTTTGTCAAGATTTACAGAAGAAGAATTAGAGGAGAAAAAACCTTTAGCTGCAACTTACTTCCATGATGTACAAAAAGATGCTGTTAGGCAACTTATATTAAATGAAGGAATTCGTTTAGATGGCAGAGATACTAAAACTATTAGACCTATTTGGTGTGAAGTTAATTATCTACCCGGATCTCACGGATCAGCAATCTTTACTCGTGGAGAAACTCAATCATTGACTACAGTTACTTTAGGCTCTTCCTTAGATGCAAATCGTGTAGACAATGTAATTTCACAGCACGAAGAAAAATTCTATTTACACTATAATTTTCCACCATTTTCAACGGGTGAAGTGAGACCGGTAAGAGGCGTCTCTAGAAGAGAAATAGGACATGGCAACTTAGCTCAAAGAGCATTGAAATATGTTATTCCTGAAGATACCCCTTATACTATACGTGTCGTATCTGACATTTTGGAATCTAACGGTTCTTCTTCTATGGCTACCGTATGTGCTGGAACGCTGGCTTTAATGGATGCGGGAATTAAAATTAAAAAACCTGTATCGGGAATAGCAATGGGATTAATAACCGATAAAGAGTCAGGAAAATGGAGTGTCTTATCCGATATTCTAGGAGATGAAGATCATTTAGGTGATATGGACTTTAAGGTAACCGGTACCGCTGATGGAATTACCGCTTGTCAAATGGACATTAAAATTCAAGGACTTTCCTTTGAAATCATGGAAAAAGCGTTGAACCAAGCCAAAGAAGGTCGTTTACATATTTTAGGTAAAATTTTGGAAACTATCTCTACTCCAAATCCACAATTAAAACCTAATGCGCCTAAATTAGTTTCATTGGAAATTCCAAAAGATTTTATCGGTGCTATAATCGGACCTGGAGGAAAAAATATTCAACAACTTCAAAAAGATACAGATACAGTAATTACTATTGAAGAGAGCAACGAGGTAGGAAAAGTTGAAATATCAGGGATAGATCAAGAAAAAATCGATGAAGCAGTTGAAAAAATTAAGCAAATTGCTTTTGTTCCTGAAGTCGGAGCTATTTATAAAGCCAAAGTGGTTTCAATTAAACCTTTTGGTGCATTTGTTGAACTTTCTAAAGGTGTTGAAGGACTCGTTCATATTTCTGAACTAGAATGGAGACGATTAGAAAAGGTCGAAGACTCTGTTAAACTAGGAGACATAATTGAAGTGAAGTACCTAGGTGTTGATGAGAAGAAAAAAATTAAATTATCCAGAAAAGTTTTGTTACCAAAACCAGAAAAAAAAGATAATACTAAGGATACTAAAAGCATCGAAGATAAAAAATAAATTAAATAAAAACAGGTTGAATAATTTCAACCTGTTTTTTGTTAAATATTACTACTAATCCGATATATTTTGCTAAAATATTAAATTCTCGCACTTTACTTAAAAAAT